>JBJTBD010000044.1:0-9366 GCA_046091195.1 Actinomycetota bacterium | reverse complement strand
CTGAACACGACCCCGAACCCGAAGGTGTCGTCCGGGGCATTCCGCTCCCAGACGGTGACGTCGGTGGTGGGGTCGAGCTGCTTGATCAAACTGGAGAAGTACAGACCGCCGGGTCCCCCGCCGATCACCGCGATCCGCATCGTGGCTCCTTCACACCCGTGCCCAAAGTCTTGCGTATTTGTGACTATCGACAATAGTACGGTATATCCCAGAGCGCAGTCTGTCTGCGCAATTGCGGGAGGATGACCCATGCGCTTCGCGGGGAAGGTCACCCTGGTGACGGGTGGCGGTGGTGGGCTCGGCCTGGCCATCGCGGAATCGTTTGGTCGGGACGGCGCAGCGGTCGCGCTCCTGGACGCCAATCCAGCTGGCGTCGAAGCGGGCCTCACCACCCTGCAGGGTGCAGGCGTCACCGCACGCGGACAGGTGGTCGACGTCCGGGACTCAGCGGCCGTGCACACCGCGGTCGATGCGATCGCTGCCGACCTCGGTCGCATCAACATCCTGATCGCGGCCGCCGGTGGCTCACTGGGAACACCGCGCGACCTCGAGGACATCTCCCCCGCCGACCTGGACATGGTGATCGACGTCAACATCAAGGGCACCTACCACTGCTCCGCCGCGTGCGTGCCGCACATGCGCGCCGCCGGTGGTGGCTCCATCGTCACTTTCTCATCCATCGGAGGCCGGAGCACCAGCCCGGTCACCGGGATCCCCTACGCCGCGGCTAAGGCGGGGATACTGGGGCTCACCCGTCGTCTCGCACGTGAGGTGGGCCCAGACAACATCCGGGTGAATGCCATCGCCCCCGGCCTCTTCCTCACCGGTCGCCTAAAGGGCATGTTCGATGCCATGAGCGAGCACGATCGCACCGAGGTCCTCGATTCGATCCCACTCCGACGCATGCCGAAGATCTCGGAGTGCGTGGATCCGGTGTTGTTCCTCGCCAGCGATCAGTCGTCATACATCACGGGAGCGGTGCTGGACGTCAACGGCGGCCGCTTCATGGCCGGTTGAGCGCTTCGAACTCCTCCAGGGTCACACGCGGGACCTCGATGATTTCTCCGAGTCGACTCCACTGACTCCCCCCGAGACGCGCGATCGGATCCAGACGCATCACATCAACGGTCGGGCCGTCGAAGAGGTCTTCCTGCACCGCGATATGGATCACCTCGCCCAAAACGAGGATCCCATTACCGACATCGCGGATGTCGATACACCGGCACTCGAGGGCATACGGGGATTCCGCCACCCGCGGAGGAGCCACACACGCGCTCGGCTCGCGGGTTACTCCGACGCGATCGAACTCGCTGACACCGTGGGGGAACTCCACCGAAGTCAGGTTGATCTCATCGATCATCGAGGCTGGTGAACCACAGACGACAAACTCGCCCGTGTCACGAATATTGCGCACCGTGTCCTTCTCACCCATTGAGGAGATCATGACGATCGGCGGTGCGGTGCTCACGATCTGAAAGAAGGAATGGGGTGCCAGGTTGTCGACACCCTCAGCCGACATGCTCGAGACCCACGCGATCGGACGCGGGGTGACCAGCGTGCCGAGGAGCGGGTAGATGCTCCTCGTCGTAGACGGATCTATCTCGCGGCGCTCGGGCACCGAGAATGTCTACCACTCAGCGTGGTAGCCGCACGCCCTTGGCTTCGAGTCGAGGCAGAACCTCCTGGGCGAAGTACGGCAGCTCCTCGGCGTAGTCCAGGAACGACAGAGTCATTCCCGAGAAACCCGCCTTGGCGAACCGCTCGATCTCATCGGCTACCTCGTCCGGAGTCCCGATGATCGGGCACGTGCCGTGGCCCGCTGCGAAACGCCCGCGGAACATCTCAAGCATCTCCGGCGTGAAGGACTGGGCATGCAAGCCCTGCAGCCGCATGAGGTTGTCCACCGCATCCCAGTCGGCGTTGTCATCGGCGTACCACTTCAGGAACTCCTCCGCCTCCTTGCGCGTGGGTCGCACGACACAGTGACCGAGGGTGAAGTAGCCCATGGTGCGCTGGAACTCGTCATTTGCCAGCTTCGTGTACTCGGTGACGACCCCGGCACCATCCTCCGGACCACCGACGATCGTGAAACCGAAGTTGGCATTGCGCGCCGCGTAGGCACGCCCCTGCACCGAAGACCCCGCATTCAGGATCGGCAGTGGGCCGTCATAGGGCTTCGGGAGGCTCTCGACGTGCTTGAGGTGGAAGAACGTCCCATCCCAGTCGAACTGTCCCGGGGTGGTCCAGATCTTGAGAATCACGTCGAGCCACTCCTGCGCGAGGGCATAGCGATCGTTGTGGTCCTGCGGCAGATCCATACCGAAGGTCTCGTACTCCGGCTGATTCCATCCGGCGACCACGTTGATACCCGCGCGACCATGGGAGATCTGATCGACCGTGGCCATCTGCTTCGCGACCACGATCGGGTGGTTGAACGCCGTGTGAACCGTCGCGAAGACGAAGATGCGCTTGGAGTTCGCCAGCAGACCCGCGGCCCAGGTGATCGGGTCGAGAACTCCCTCGTGGAAGTTGGTCTCCCCGCCGTAACCGATCCACCGGGCGATGGGCAGGAGGAAGTCGATCCCGACCTCGTCTGCGATCTTCACCAGTCGCAGGTTGTCGTCCCAACTCCCGGTCCAACGGTCGGCGACCTTGGTGACCGCCATGCCCGAGGAACAGTTCGATGAGAACAGCCCGAGTTTGAAGTCCTTGCCGTCCAGGATCGCCTTGGTCATGTGCCCTCCCTCTCGCGGAACACGCCCACTATCGGACTCCGGAGCGCCTCGGTCTATCCATTTTGCGCGGTGAACTATCCCTTTCCGACGGCGACGACCGGGTTGCTCAGGGTTCCGATCCCCTCGATCGTGCACTCGACCACATCGCCGGGCTGAAGGAAGGTCGGCGGGTTCATAGCAGCGCCGACGCCCTGGGGGGACCCGGTGGCGATGACATCGCCCGGCTCCAGGGTCATCCCGGAGGTGATGTCGGCGATCAAGGTGGGGACTTTGAAGAGCATGTGTCGGGAGTTGCCGTTCTGCCGCTGATCCCCGTTGACGGTGAGCCGCAACTGGAGCGTGTGGGGGTCACCGATCTCATCGGCGGTCACGATCATCGGGCCGAAGGGTGCGTAGCTGTCCTGACCCTTCGAGAAGAACCACTGTCCCCCTCGGCGCTGGTCCCGAGCGCTGATGTCGTTAATGATGCTGTAGCCGAACACGTAATCGAGGGCGTCCGACTCCGAGACGCCGAGCGCTTCACGTCCGATGACCACGGCCAATTCGCATTCCCAGTCGAGTTGCGCGGTCAGGGAGGCGTTGTGCCGGATCGGCTGGCCGGGACCGACGATCGCGGTCGCCGGCTTACTGAAGAGCACCGGTCGATCGGGGAGCTCCTTGGCAGTGTCGAGGGAACGACTCGACTCCTCGACGTGCTCCACGTAGTTCAGACCTACGCCGATGACCTTGCCCGGGCGGAGGGGTGCGTGCAGCGTCACCGCGGCGAGGGAATGGGTGGTCCCGGCGGGCCATACCTCCGTGGAGGACAGTGCATCGCGCACGGCGGCATGAAGAGCGGGTCCGGCCCGAATGAAATCGATCATTCGCGACGGGACCTCCACGCGACCTGCCAGGGCCGGGACGAGTTCCACAATGGACTCGCCCACGATCGCACCGAGCCTTAGAGTCGAGTCACCTCCTACGGTGAAGGTGATCAGTTTCATCTCTACTCCTCGTGACGCGGGGTTTCGGTGATGGGTTCGAATTCTGCATCCTCGAATTCCACGGCGGCCTGGGGTCTGCGATTAAGGCGCAGGGAGAAGACGTCGAAACGGTTGTAGTGACCGATGATGTCGTGCATCTGCTTGGGTTGGATGCATCGATTGAGATCGATGTCCGCGTAGACGATTCCCTCCTCATCGATCAGCGCATCACTCATGAGGCGACCATCGGGTCCCACGATGCAGCTCACCGCAGAGTGTGGTCGCTCGAGCATCCTTCGGGAATCCGCATCGTGAGCGACTGCGTCGACGATCTCTGGCGTCAGCGCGGAACACGACACGATCGTGAAGACCTTGCCTTCAAAGGAATGGGCCATGGCCCGCACCTTGATCGCCTCGACCATGTCGTAGTCCTCGGGCGCCGTGGGAAGCGCGATGTAGTTGGCGGTGTGCACGTTCTCCCCTTGCGCCAGCAGAGCGAACCGCGCCAGGGTGTTGGTGTTCTCGCCGCAGGCGAGCCCCCCGAGTCGTCCGATCTCGGTGTCATAGACGCGGAGGGAACTCCCGTCACCCCCTGCCCAGGTGAGTTTCTCGGCCCAGGTGGGTACGAGTTTGCGGTGCGTGCCGAGGACCTCGCCCCTGTCGGAGATGAAGACCAGGGTGTTGTAGAGGGTGCCCATGGAATACGGGTCTCGCTCGTTGACACCCATCACGACGAATGCCCCGGCATCTCGGGCCGCAGCGCAGAGCCGGTCGATGTGCGGACCCGGGATATCCACCGCAGCCTTGAACAGGCGCTCGAACCACGGACTTCCGGCGATCGGGGTCATCGTCCAGTTCCAATACGGGTACCCCGGGACGAATACCTCCGGGAAGACCACGAGCCGCGCACCACCTGCGCCCGCCTCCGCAATCAGAGAGCAGGCCTTCACGATCGTGGCATCGGTGTCGAGGAACACCGGGGGCGCCTGCACCGCGGCAGCGCGGAATCGGGGATAGTCCATTGCTCGCTTTCGACGGGCTCGGTTCGACAAACGGACCGTAGCACCAGCGAATCACCCGCAGTAGGCTGCCGATCAGAACGGCAGTGTGAATTGGAGGGCAGAGAGATGGCGATGGATGACTCCGCTCTCGGGCGGGCCCGGGTCGCGGACACACCGGAGTTGGAGGAGTACTACTCCCGGCTCGAAAAGGTGGGTACTGGCGCCCTGTGGTCCGTCGCGAATGAAATCGAGCCGTGGTACCCGCAGCCGAAATCTGTCCCCATGCTGTGGCGTTACTCGGATATGCGCCCCCTGGTCGTCGAATCGGCCAGCCTCGTCACCGGCTCGGACGCGGGACGCCGCGTCGTCTACCTCGTCAACGACGAGCGCAAGGACGTGAAGGCGGCGGTCGGACTGCTCTACTCGGGGATCCAGATCATGAACCCGGGCGAATCGATGACCGCGCATCGGCATGCGGCATCCGCGCTTCGCTTCGTTATCGAGGGCAACGGCGCCTGGACGATCGTCGAGGGTGACCGACTCAAGGTCGGCCCCAACGACTTCGCGATCACTCCGAACGGCACCTGGCACGAACACGGCAATGAGGCCACCGACAACTTCGTCATCTGGCAGGACGGCCTCGACATCCCCCTGGTCAATGCACTCGATGCGAATTTCTACGAGGTGCATCCCGACCTGTACCAGGTGCCGGGCAAGGTCCCGAACACTTCGATCCTCATGCACGGCAGCGGCACCCTCAAGCCCGATCGTCGGACGTGGACCAAGCCGTACTCACCGCTTCTGGGCTATCCGTGGGAGCAGACCCGTGAGGCACTCGTGAACCTCGCCAAGGTCAGCGACGGAACCTCGTTTGACGGCGTGATCATGGAGTACGTGAATCCGGCCACCGGTGGTTCGGTGATGCCGACCATGGGCGCGCATATGCAGATGCTGCAGCCCGGTCAGGAGACGCTGGCCCATCGTCACACCGGATCGGTGATCTACCACGTCGCCGAGGGTCGGGGGCACTCGATCATCGGGGGGCGCCGGTTCGATTGGAAGGAGCACGACATCTTCTGTGTGCCGTCCTGGGCCTGGCACGAACACGCCAACGACGATCCGGACAACCCGGCCTTCCTGTTCTCCTTCAACGACTTCCCCATGATCCGTTCGCTGGCGTTGGAGGCCGAGGAGGCCTACGACTCCAACGGCGGCCACCAGGGCTGAGTAGGCAAGGTCACATTGCACCCTGGCGGGCCCTGCCCCATCATGGGCCGATGAGGGGAGGTACCCATGGCTGAGCGTTCTTTCGCCCAGGAAGTCCAGGAACTTCGCCTCGGCGATGGTGACGAGTTCCGCGGCGAGGGCATCCTGGCCGTCACCAAGGCCCTCCTCCAGTCGGGTGTCGCCTACGTGGGTGGTTACCAGGGGGCGCCCATCTCCCACCTGATGGACGTCCTCGGTGATGCCCAGGACATCCTCGGCGAACTCGGCGTCTACTTCGAGAACAGCGCGTCCGAGGCCACCGCCGGAGCCATGCTCGCCGCATCGGTGCACTATCCCCTGCGCGGCGCGGTGACGTTCAAGTCCACCGTGGGGTTCAACGTCGCATCGGATGCACTGGCGAACCTCGCTTCCGGCGGGGTCGTCGGTGGGGCCATGGTGATCATCGGCGAGGACTACGGCGAGGGCGCGAGCATCATGCAGGAGCGCACGCACGCGTTCGCGATGAAGTCGCAGATGTGGCTCCTCGATCCTCGTCCGAACCTCACCGCCATCGTCGACATGGTCGAGAAGGGTTTCGAACTCTCCGAGGCCAGCAACACCCCGGTGATCCTTGAGTTGCGGCTGCGCTCCTGCCACCTGCACGGAACGTTCACCGCCAAGGACAACAAGCGCCCGACGATGACGGTCAGCGAGGCGGTCTCCAACCCGCGGCGC
Organism: Actinomycetota bacterium; assembly: GCA_046091195.1. Classification (GTDB taxonomy): domain Bacteria; phylum Actinomycetota; class Actinomycetes; order S36-B12; family S36-B12; genus VGCC01. The sequence continues at coordinate 2,727 of JBJTBD010000044.1, read as the reverse complement.
GATCTCAGCCGCATCGTGCTTCCGCCCGCCAGTTTCCTTCACGAGCAGGAGAAGGTCACCAAGCGCTGGCCTGCGGCCGTGAAGTTCATCACCGAGAACGGCTTGAACGAGTTTGTCAATGACGGGGCTCAGGACATCGGAATCATCCTGCAGGGTGGGCTCTTCAACAACGTCAATCGTGCACTGGAACTCTGCGGTGTCTCCGACGCGTTCGGTAACTCCGAGATCCCGCTCTACGTCATGAACGTCACCTACCCCGTCATCGACGAGGAGGTCGTGCGATTCTGCGAGGGCAAGCGGGCGGTGCTCCTGGTGGAGGAGGGCCAGCCCGACTTCATCGAGCAGAACATCCAAGCCGTGCTCCGACGCAACAACGCCACAGCGATCCTGCACGGCAAGGATCTACTCCCCGTGGCGGGTGAGTACACCCCGGCGGCCGTGACCAAGGGCGTGCACGCGTTCCTCCACAAGTACGTACCCGCCATGGTGGACGGAACCCCCGTGGTGACCCTGCCGCACGACGATCCGCGCAGTCCGTTCGCTCCCCGCATCGCTTCGGACCTCGTGCAGGGGCGCCCACCCGGCTTCTGCACCGGATGCCCGGAGCGCCCCATCTTCGCCGCACTCACCCTCGCCCAGCGCGAAGTAGGAGAGCACTACGTCAGCGCCGACATCGGCTGCCACCTGTTTTCCATCAACGCCCCGTTCAACATCGGCGCCACCACGATGGGATACGGCCTGGGCTCCGCGGCAGCTTCAGCGCTCAACGGGGCCCAGGCCGACAAGCGCGCCATCGCGTTCATGGGTGATGGCGGCTTCTGGCACAACGGCCTGACCAGTGGCGTCGGCAATGCCGTCTTCAATGAGAACGATCAACTCCTGGTGATCGTCGACAACGCCTACAGCGCCGCTACGGGGGGCCAGGACGTGCTGTCCTCCTCCGCGGATAATCCGACCCGGTCCACGAAGCACCCCATCGAGAACGCGGTGCGCGGCGTCGGGGTGAAGTGGGCTCGCACGATGACCAACACCTTCAAGGTGGCGGAGATGCGCGACCTGTTCAAGGAAGCGCTCACCACCAAGGAGAAGGGCCCCAAGGTGATCGTCGCGCAGAGCGAGTGCACCTTGAACCGGATGCGCCGCGAGAAGCCGGCCAAGGCGGCGGCCATCACGTCCGGTCAGCGGGTGGTCAACGAGCGCTACGGAATCGACCCCGAGACGTGCACCGGTGACCATTCCTGCATCCGCATCTCCGGGTGTCCGTCCCTCACCATCACCGATAACCCGGACCCGATGCGCAAGGACCCCATCGCCACCACCCTGAGTAGCTGTGTCGGCTGCGGCCTCTGCGGGGAAAACGCGCACGCCGCCGCCCTATGTCCCTCGTTCTACCGCGCACAGGTGGTGATCAATCCCACGTGGTGGGATCGCTTCGCCACGGCCATCCGTAGTCGCTATATCCAGTTCCTCCAACGTGGTGTCGAGCGACGCCTGGCCGGTATCGAGCCCATCGGATGACGGCGCTGTCCGAGCGGCCCACCTCGGTCCGTATCCGCCCGATCACCATGGCCATCCTCGCGATGGGTGGCGAGGGTGGTGGTGTCCTCTCGGACTGGATCGTGGCCCTGGCCGAGGACAACGACTGGTTCGCGCAGAGCACGTCCGTTCCTGGTGTGGCCCAACGCACCGGCGCCACCGTGTACTACGTCGAGTTGTTCCCCACGTTCCTCGACGGAACACGGCTGCCGGAGCCGATCTTGAGCACGATGCCCACCCCGGGTGAGGTGGACATCGTGGTGGCCTCGGAACTCATGGAGGCCGGCCGTGCCGTGCAGCGCGGTTTCTCGACCCCGGAACGAACCACGCTGATCGCGTCCACATCGCGCACGTACTCGATGCCCGAGCGCACGGCGATGGGCGATGGCCGCGTGGACTCCGAGGGTTTGGTCGAGGCCTGCCTGGGATCTTCGAGACGGTTCGTACGCGGTGACTTCTCCCGGGTGGCGGAGGAGTCGCGCAGCGTGATCAGCGCAGTGCTCTTCGGTGCGATCTGCGGTGCCGAGGTGCTGCCGTTCAGTCGGGAGCAGTTCGAGGCGGCCGTCCGCGCCAGCGCGAAAGGCGTCGAGGCAAGCCTGAAGGCATTCGACGGTGGCTACCGCGCGGCCACCGCTCCCCCGCAGGTGGCCCTGACTATCGGCGTACGTCCCGCGGATGCCTCGGGCCCCGACAACGCCGAGGTAGAGCGTGCCATCACGGACCCCGTGTCCTGCGTCGGTCCGCGGCTCCGCGCCCAGGCCGAGCGCATCAGGGACTTCCCCGCCCCGGCCCGGTACATGCTCGTCGAGGGGATCAAGCGCACCGCCGAATACCAGGACGTGCGCTACGCCGACGAGTACCTCGATCGGGTCGCGTCGATCGCTGCCCTCGAGCAGTACGGCGACGGATCGGCCCGACTCACCTCCGAGGCAGCCCGCTACACCGCGCTCTGGATGACCTACGAGGACACGATTCGTGTCGCATTCCACAAGACCAGGGGGCGCCGGATGCGTCGCGTGGGCGAGGAGGCGAACCTCTCGGACGGACAGGTGCTCGCCGTCCACGAATACCTCCATCCGCAGATGGAGGAGATCACCGACACCCTGCCTACACCGCTCGGGCGCTGGATGCTCCGCTCGAGATTCATGAACACGATCGTCTACAAGGTCACGCATAAGGGCATCAAGATCC
>JBJTBD010000043.1:0-39924 GCA_046091195.1 Actinomycetota bacterium | reverse complement strand
TTCACGGCACTGGTGATCGTGAGTCTCCGGGATCCGGAGAGAGGCGGTGTGTACCCCCCGTGCATGAGTGCAGCACTCGGAATCGCGTGCCCTCTCTGTGGAGGTCTCCGGGGAACACATGATCTGCTCCACGGTGATGTTTCAGCGATGATGGATCACAACGCACTCCTCCCGCTCTACCTCGTGACGTTGACCGCGCTGTTCATCGGCTGGGTGTGGTCACGCAGTCATCCGATCTCCCCGCGGGTGTTGCGGACAGCTCAGATCACGGCGATCACAGTCGTCGTGATCAGTGTCGGATTCGGTGTTCTTCGCAACGTCATCCCCTACCTAGCCCCTGGTGCGGGGTCGTAGGGGCGGGGTTACGCTCGCCCACATGAGCGTCCTCGACGAGATCGTTGCGGGTGTTCAGGAGGATGTTGCCGAACGCATGGCAATCGTTCCTCTCGATGAGCTCAAGGAGCGCGTTGCACACGCCCCCGCCCCCCGCAACGCGGTTGCCGCACTCACGTCGTCGGGAATAAGCGTCATCGCCGAAGTGAAGCGGGCGAGCCCAAGTCTCGGAACACTCTCGACAATCCCGGATCCCGCCAAGCTCGCGCACGAGTATGAACAGGGCGGCGCACAATGCATCAGCGTCCTGACTGAGCAGCGTCGTTTCTGCGGGAGCCTCGCGGACCTCGACGCGGTGCGCGCCGCGGTGTCGGTGCCGGTCTTACGCAAGGACTTCGTTGTCACCAGCTACCAGTTGTGGGAGGCGCGAGTCCACGGTGCAGACCTGATCCTCCTGATCGTCGCCGCTCTCGATCAACAGAGGCTGATCGGCCTGCTCGAACGCAGTGTGAGCCTGGGGCTCACCCCCATCGTGGAGGTCCACGACGAGGAGGAGGTGGAGCGAGCTCTGGCCGCGGGAGCCTCGGTGATCGGGGTGAACGCACGGAACCTGAAGACCCTGGAGGTGGATCGGGATGCATTCGCTCGGCTCGCGCCCCGCATCCCGGACCAGTGCATCACCATCGCCGAGTCCGGTATCCGCGGTCCCCACGATTTGATCGTGTACGCCGAGTGCGGTGCGGATGCCGTCTTGGTCGGCGAGTCACTCGTCAGGCACGCGGACCCTCGCACCGCTGTCCACGAGCTCGTCACGGCCGGCTCACATCCTGCGGTCAAGCACGCACCGCGTGGCGGAATGCCGTGACTCTGGCAACGAACACCGCGTCCGGTCACTACGGCCCCTATGGAGGACGATTCGTCCCCGAGGCCCTGATGGCCACCCTGGACGAACTCGATGCTGCATTCCGAGAGGCGATCGGGGACCCGACCTTTACCGCGACTCTCACAGATCTCGAACGGGACTACACCGGTCGGCCATCACCGCTCACACGCGCGCGACGCTTCGAGGTCGAGTGCGGCGGAGCCCGCGTGTATCTCAAGCGCGAGGACTTGAATCACACGGGCTCGCACAAGATCAACAACGGCCTCGGGCAGGCGCTGCTCACCACACGCATGGGTAAGCGACGGGTTATCGCCGAGACGGGTGCGGGCCAGCATGGGGTTGCCACCGCCACAGCGGCAGCCCTCCTCGGACTCGACTGCACCGTCTACATGGGCGAGGAGGACACGCGCCGCCAGGCATTGAATGTGGCCCGAATGCGCCTCCTCGGTGCTGAGGTCGTTCCTGTCGTGAACGGAAGTCGCACGCTTAAGGACGCGATCAACGAGGCGATGCGCGACTGGGTCACCCATGTCGCCGACACCCACTATCTCCTCGGAACCGTGACCGGCCCGGCTCCGTTCCCCGAGATCGTGCGGCATTTCCATTCGGTCATCGGACGCGAGACCCGGGAGCAGATCATCGCCACGGAGGGGCGTCTTCCCGACGCCGTCGTCGCCTGCCTGGGGGGCGGCTCGAATGCGATGGGCATCTTCAGTGCATTCCTCGACGACCCCTCGGTGCGTCTCGTGGGGTTCGAAGCGGGGGGCGAGGGCGTGGACACGGGGCGGCATGCCGCGCGCTTCGCTGCGGGAACCCCGGGTGTGCTGCACGGTGCGCGCACCTACGTCATGCAGGACGCCTGGGGTCAGACCGTGCCCTCGCATTCGATCAGTGCGGGACTCGACTACCCGGGTGTTGGTCCGGAGCACGCCTGGTTGCACGACTCCGGTCGCGCAACGTACGAGCCGGTGACTGACGCGGAGGCCATGGAAGCGTTCGAGTCGCTCTGTCGGACGGAGGGAATTCTGCCTGCCATCGAGACCGCGCACGCGCTCGCTGGAGCCCGCAGACTGGGTCGCGAACTGGGGCGCGATGCCATCATCGTCGTAAACCTGTCAGGCCGCGGGGATAAGGACGTGGTCACCGCAGCACGCTGGTTCGGCCTCGGAGTCGATCCGACGGAATGAACGGCAGACTGCAGGCCGTCTTCGCTCGCGCAGCGCAAGAGAGACGGGCGGTCCTCATCGGCTACTTCCCCGCGGGTTTCCCGTCGGTTGAGGGCAGTGTGCGGGTGATGGCCGCGATGGTGCGCGGTGGCGTCGACCTGCTCGAAGTGGGCCTTCCGTACTCGGATCCCCTCATGGATGGACCCGTGATCCAGGCCGCGGCGGAGCGCGCATTGCGTGAGGGTGCGACCACCGATGATGTGGTGAGGGTGGTGGGTCGACTCACCGAACTCGATGCGGTTCCCCTCGTGATGTCGTACTGGAATCCCATCGAGCGCTTCGGGCTGGAGCGCTTCGCGACCCAGCTCGCCGACGCCGGTGGTGTCGGTGTCATTACCCCGGATCTCACCCCGGAGGAAGCGGGGGACTGGATTGCGGTCTCGGATGCGTGTGAGATCGGACGTACCTTCCTCGTGGCGCCGTCGAGCACCGACGCCCGAATCGAGCGCGTCTCGCGCGCGACCAGCGGTTTCCTGTACGCGGCATCCACCATGGGTGTGACGGGTGTCCGCACTCAGGTCAGCGATGCAGCGCCCACTCTCGTCGAGCGCGCGCGTGCCATCACAGACCTGCCCATTGGTGTCGGTCTCGGCGTGTCGACGGAACAGCAGGCAGCCTCCGTGGCTGCCTACGCCGACGGTGTCATCGTCGGCTCTGCATTCGTGCGCTCGGTCCAGGAGGCGGGGGACATCATGGCCGCCGAGTATGCGGTCGAAGCGTTGTCAGCGGAACTCGCACGGGGTGTCCGAACCTGACATCGCGGGTGCGGGAACCTCGGCTTAGGCTGTAGACGAAGTTCACGTGAAGGAGCGACATCCATGAGTGGAGCATCCCGTCGGGAGCGTGCCGCCGCGGCGCGCAACGAGGCCCAGGCGAGCGAGAAGCGCCGTGAGCGCACCGTGCGCATCATCGGAGCCGTGGCGGTCGTCGGTGTCGTCGTGGGCATCATCGGTGTGGCGGTCATCGCCCGGAACTCCTCCGATGCCGCCAACCAGGTGACGCGGGTCGATCCGGATCCGAACGCACCTCTGCCCGAGGGTGTTCTGGGCGCAGACAGTGCGCACCCCTACGGCGTCCCCTACGGCACGGGTGCCGAGGGCGTCCCGGTCCTGGAACTCTGGGAGGACTTCCAGTGTCCCGCCTGCGGTGCGCTGGAGCAGGTGAACGGCGCGGGAATCGCCGAGTTGGCGGAGACCGGGAAGATCCAGTTGGTCTGGCGGCCGACACACTTCCTCGACGCGAACCTCGGCAATGATGCTTCCAACCGTGCCATCGCAGCATGGGGATGCGCCATCGACGCCGGGAAGGTCCGGGAGTTCCACGATCTCGTCTACGTGAACCAGCCTGCCGACGAGGGTCTCGGCTATTCCCAGGATCAGTTGATCTCCTTCGGTGAGCAGACCGGGATCGCCGGTGCAGATCTGGAGACCTTCACCCAGTGCGTCCAAGACGGCACCTACCGCGCCTGGGCCGCGAACAGCAACCAGGAGTTCCAGAACGCTGCCATCCAGGGGACCCCCTACGGCCTCCTGAACGGAGTCGTCGTGGAGAACGCGACGCTTGCCGACCGGGCGGCCCTCGAGGCGGCGGTCGCGCAGGCCACCGCTCAGTAACCCGGTATAGTTCGCGTTCCAGGCCAACGACGTCCTGGGTCCATCGACGTCGTTGTGAGGTCTCCCGTGTTGTTCTCCGCACTGCCTGCTCCCCAGGGTCTGTATCGGCCCGAGAACGAGCACGACGCCTGTGGGGTGGCCTTCGTCGCAACCCTCACGGGGATTCCGTCGCACGCCATCGTCGACACGGCGCTCACTGCGCTGGAGAACCTCGAGCATCGCGGTGCCTCAGGCGCCGCGCCCGACAGTGGCGACGGGTCCGGCATCCGGATCCAGATTCCGGACACCTTCTTCCGCGGGGTCGTCGACGTCGAACTCCCCCCGGCGGGGAGCTACGCCGCGGGCATCGTGTTCCTGCCGAGCGACGTGGATGCGGCCGCACGAACGCGCGAGCACCTCGAATCCTTGGCGGGTGACGAGGGGCTGCGCATCGTCGGATGGCGCGAGGTGCCCATCGACCCGCGGCTCGTGGGGGCCACCGCGCGGGCCTGCATGCCCAGTTTCTGGCAGGTGTTCGTCTCGGATGCGCACACGGTGGCGAGCGGTATCGACCTCGATCGTCAGGTGTTCGGCTTCCGACGTCGTGCTGAGCGCGATGCCGGCGTGTATTTCCCGTCGTTGTCCGCTCGAACGATCGTCTATAAGGGGATGCTCACCACGGGACAACTCCGCGCATTTTTTCCGGATCTGACCCATCCTGCGATGGCGAGTGCTCTCGCGCTCGTGCATTCGCGGTTCTCCACGAACACCTTCCCGTCGTGGCCGCTCGCGCATCCCTATCGACTTATCGCGCATAACGGTGAAATCAACACTCTGCGGGGCAACCGCAACTGGATGCAGGCGAGAGAGGCCCTTCTCACGTCGGATCTACTGCCAGGTGACCTGACGAGGCTGTTCCCGATCTGCACCCCGGGCGGAAGCGACTCCGCCTCCTTCGACGAAGTCCTCGAACTCCTCCACCTCGGTGGACGATCACTGCCGCACGCTGTGCTGATGATGATCCCGGAAGCGTGGGAGAACAACTCCGACATGGATCCGGCGCGCAGGGCTTTCTACGCCTTCCACGCGACGATCATGGAACCCTGGGACGGACCCGCGAACATCTCGTTCACCGATGGCACGGTGATTGGGGCGGTGCTCGATCGGAACGGACTCCGTCCCGGCCGTTACTGGGTCACCGACGAGGGTCTCGTCGTGTTGGGTTCCGAGGCAGGCGTCCTCGATATCGATCCTGCTCGCATCGTCTGGAAGGGGCGCCTGCAGCCAGGGCGGATGTTCCTTGTCGACACCGCAGCCGGCCGGATCGTCGAAGACGACGAGATCAAGGCCGAGCTCGCTGCCGCCCACCCGTTCCAGGAGTGGCTCGACGCGGGGCTCATCCATCTCGAGTCCCTTCCGGAGCGCGAGCACGTGGTGCACACCCACGAGTCGGTTGCGCGTCGGCAGCAGACATTCGGGTATACCCAGGAGGAGTTGCGCCTCATCCTCGAGCCCATGGCACTCAAGGGCGAGGAGCCGATCGGCTCGATGGGGACGGATAGCCCGATCGCGGCGCTGTCCGCGCGTCCACGGCTTCTCTTCGACTACTTCACCCAGTTGTTCGCGCAGGTGACCAACCCGCCACTCGATGCGATCCGCGAGGAAATCGTCACCAGCCTGTCATCCCTCGCCGGACCGGAAGGCAACCTGCTGGACACCGAAGCCAGTCATGCTCGGCAAGTGGTGATGCCCTTCCCGGTCATCGACAACGACGAACTCGCCAAGATCCTGCACATCAACGCGGACGGGGAGCTGCCCGAGTTCGCGGCTGCCCGCATCAAGGGTCTCTATCCGGTGGGTGGGGGCGGTGCGGCCCTGGCGAAGAGGCTCGGCGAGATCTTCAACGAGGTCGACGCAGTGATCCGCCAGGGCAAGCGATTCATCGTCCTCTCCGACCGGGACAGCAATGCGCAGCTCGCTCCGATTCCCTCGCTTCTCCTGACGGCGGCGGTGCACCACCACCTGGTGCGCACCAAGGCGCGCACCATGATCAGCCTGCACGTCGAAGCCGGTGACGTCCGCGAGGTGCATCACATCGCCGTGCTCGTCGGCTACGGAGCTGCGAGCGTCAATCCCTACCTCGCCCTGGAGTCCGTCGAAGACCTGGTGCGCAGGGGGGTGATCGAGGGTGTGACAGCGGAGAAGGCAATGCGGAACACCATCAAGTCTCTGGGCAAGGGTCTGCTCAAGGTGATGTCGAAGATGGGTGTGTCGACGGTTGCCTCGTACCGCGGTGCGCAGATCTTCGAGGCCATCGGCTTGTCGCAGGAGCTGGTCGACCAGTACTTCACTGGAACGACGTCGCGCCTCGGTGGCGTCGACCTCGACGTCATCGCGGAGGAAGTCGCCCAGCGCCATGCGGTCGCCTATCCGCGGTCGGGTATCTCTCCGGCGCATCGCGTGCTGGCGGATGGCGGTGAGTACCAGTGGCGGCGGGATGGCGAGCCCCACCTGTTCGATCCTGAGACAGTGTTCCGGCTCCAGCATGCAACGCGGGCCAAGCGCTTCGACATCTTCCGCGAGTACACCGCGCAGGTGAACGAACAAGCGGAGCGGTTGATGACCCTCCGTGGTCTCTTCCAACTGCGACCCGGCGAGCGTGCTCCCATCCCGATCGACGAAGTCGAGTCGATCGAGTCGATCATGAAGCGCTTCTCGACGGGTGCAATGAGTTACGGGTCGATCTCGCAGGAGGCGCACGAGACCCTGGCGATTGCGATGAACCGCATCGGCGCCAAGTCCAACACGGGTGAGGGTGGGGAGGATCCTGAGCGCTACGAGCCACTCCCCAACGGCGATTCCAAGCGATCGGCAATCAAGCAGGTGGCCTCCGGTCGCTTCGGCGTCACGAGTGAGTATCTGGTGAACAGCGACGACATCCAGATCAAGATGGCGCAGGGTGCGAAACCAGGCGAGGGAGGTCAACTTCCCGGCCACAAGGTGTATCCCTGGATCGCCAAGACCCGTCATTCGACGCCGGGTGTCGGTTTGATCTCACCTCCGCCCCATCACGACATCTACTCGATCGAGGATCTCGCGCAGCTCATCCACGATCTGAAGAACGCGAATCCGCGCGCCCGCGTGCACGTAAAGCTCGTCGCCGAGGTGGGGGTGGGCACCGTGGCTGCGGGGGTCTCCAAGGCTCACGCGGATGTGGTGCTTATCTCGGGTCACGATGGCGGCACGGGAGCCTCGCCCCTGACGTCGCTCAAGCACGCGGGTGCTCCCTGGGAGTTGGGCCTGGCGGAGACGCAGCAGACCCTGGTTCTGAATGGTCTCCGCGATCGCATCGTGGTGCAGACCGATGGACAGCTCAAGACGGGCCGCGATGTCATCGTGGCCGCGTTGCTCGGTGCGGAGGAGTTCGGATTCGCGACAGCACCGCTCGTGGTGATGGGGTGCATCATGATGCGCGTCTGTCACCTGGACACGTGTCCGGTCGGTGTCGCCACCCAAAACCCGGTCCTGCGCGAGCGCTTCGCCGGTCGACCCGAGTTCGTCATCACCTTCTTTGAGTACATCGCCCAGGAAGTGCGCGAGTTCCTGGCTGAGTTGGGCTTCCGGTCTCTCGACGAGGTCATCGGTCGTAGTGATCTACTCGACACTGCACCCGCCATTGACCACTGGAAGGCCTCGGGCCTCGACCTCAGCCCGATCCTGTATTCACCCGACGTACCTGGCCCCCGGCATCGGGTGCAGGAGCAAGACCATGGCCTGGATCGGGCACTCGACAAGGAACTCATCGGTCTGTGCTCGGCGGCGCTCGAGTCGGGTGAACCCGTGCGTGCTCGGCTGGCGATTCGCAACGTCAACCGCACCGTGGGAACCATGCTCGGCTCGGAGGTGACCCGCCGGTTCGGCGGCGCCGGTCTCCCGGACGGAACGATCGATCTCACCTTCGTCGGGTCGGCGGGGCAATCCTTCGGTGCCTTCGTGCCGGCGGGCATCACCCTGCGACTCGAGGGCGATGCCAACGACTACGTCGCCAAGGGATTGTCGGGTGGGCGCGTCATCGTGCGCCCCGATCGCTCGGCCAGCTTTGCGGCTGAAGACAACATCATCGCGGGGAACGTCATCGGGTACGGGGCCACAAGCGGCGAGGTCTACTTGCGCGGTGTCGTCGGAGAGCGCTTCTGTGTGCGCAATTCAGGGGCGGTGGCGGTCGCAGAAGGAGTGGGGGACCACGGCTGCGAATACATGACGGGTGGCACCGTTCTCATCCTCGGACCCACGGGGCGCAACTTCGGCGCCGGGATGTCGGGTGGGGTCGCGTACCTCTACAACGCCGATCCTCGGCGCATCAACATGGCCATGGTGGATCTCGATCCGCTCGATGACGAGGACGCGGCACGCGTGCGCGCGCTCGTCACCCGGCATGTGGAGGAAACCGAGTCTGCGGTCGGCCAACGTCTTCTCGAGAACTTCGACCCCTCGGTATTCGCGAAGGTGATGCCCCGGGATTACAAGCGTGTCCTCACACTGCGTGCCGAGGCTCTCGCGCGCGGTGAAGACCCGGTAATGGCTGTGATGGGAGGAATCCATGGCTGATCCACGCGGCTTCCTCACGACACCCCGGCAACTGCCGACCCGTCGACCCGTCGACATCCGCGTCCAGGACTGGCGGGAGGTCGACGAGAGCTTCCGTGCGCAGGACTGGGAGACGCAGGCTGGTCGCTGCATGGACTGTGGCATCCCCTTCTGCCACAACGGATGCCCGCTCGGCAACCTGATCCCCGAATGGAACGACCTCGTGTTTGACCGTGACTGGGGTCAGGCAATCGAGCGGCTGCATGCCACGACCAATTTCCCGGAGTTCACCGGGCGCCTCTGTCCAGCTCCCTGCGAGGCGGCATGCGTCCTGGGCATCAACGCGGAGCCGGTCACCATCAAGCAGGTCGAGGTGGCCATCGTCGATCGCGCATGGGAATCGGGCTGGATCACCCCGCAGCCACCGGAGAGCCTGAGCGGACGCACCGTCGCAGTCATCGGGTCGGGCCCGGCGGGTCTGGCCGCGGCGCAACAACTGGCGCGCGCCGGGCATACCGTCGCGGTATTCGAGCGCGCCGACCGCATCGGAGGACTCCTCCGCTACGGCATCCCAGAGTTCAAGATGGAGAAGAAGCATCTGGATCAACGCCTCGCGCAGATGACCGCCGAGGGCGTCAAGTTTCGCCCCAACACCGAAGTGGGCGTCGACATCACGGGCGCTGACCTCCGGCGGCGATACGACGCGGTCATCGTGGCCGCGGGCGCGACCGCGTGGCGTGAACTCGACGTGCCCGGTAGGGATCTCGAGGGCGTGTACCAGGCGATGGAGTACCTGCCCTGGGCGAACCGGGTGCAGGAGGGAGACCTGCATCACTCACCCATCGACGTCGCGGGAGCGCACGTCGTGATCATCGGTGGTGGAGACACGGGTGCCGACTGCTTGGGGACTGCGCACCGGCAGGGCGCAGCGTCGGTGACGCAGTTGGAGATCATGCCGCGACCCCCGGAGGAACGATCCGCCTCGCAACCCTGGCCGACCTATCCCATGGTCTACCGAACCTCGAGTGCGCATGAGGAGGGCGGCGACCGTGTGTTCAGTGTCTCGACGGAGCGGTTCATCGGCGAGAACGGCCGCCTGACCGCGATGGAATTGGTGGACGTCGAGATGCGCGATGGTGTGTTCACGCCCATCGAAGAGACGCGCAGGCAGATCCCCGCCGACTACGTCTTCCTCTCGATGGGATTCGTCGGTCCGGAGCGCGGCGCCCTGGCCGAGCAACTCGGCCTGGAGTTCACCGCCCGCGGTGCGCTGGCGCGCCATGACGATTACTCCACCGACGTCGAGGGAGTATTCGTCGCAGGGGACGCGGGTCGTGGACAGTCCCTGATCGTCTGGGCTATCGCGGAAGGACGCGCGGCAGCGGCGTCGGTCGATCGGTACCTGATGGGCACGACCAACCTCCCGTCACCCATCCGGGCCAGTGCCCGGCCGGTCACGGTGTGAGCACGCTCACTTTGTAATCGTTCACGGGTAGGCTGGTGTCATGCGGCGGGCGAAAATCGTGGCAACGCTGGGCCCGGCGACATCCACTCCCGAGTCCATCCGGGCGCTGGTGGCCGCGGGCATGGACGTCGCCCGACTCAACCTTTCGCATGGCACCTGGGACGAGCATCGGGCGGTCTACGACGCGGTGCGTGAGGCATCCGATGCGTCCGGACGCGGCGTCGGGATCCTCGTCGACCTCCAGGGACCCAAGATCCGCTTGGGCCGATTCGCGTCGGGCCCGGTCCTGCTCGAGCAGGGCGCCGAGTTCATCGTCACCACCGAGGACGTCCCGGGTGACGCGCACATGGTCTCCACCACCTCCCTGGGCCTTCCCGACGACGTCCGGCCCGGGGATCGCGTCCTCGTCGACGACGGTCGGGTCGGACTCGAGGTCGTTCGGGTCGAAGGGCCGCGCGTGATCACGCGTGTGCTGGAGGGCGGCCGGGTCTCCGATCACAAGGGGTTCAACCTTCCCGGAGCGGCGATGAGCGTTCCCGCGATGTCTGACAAAGACCGTGAGGATCTGCGGTGGGCATTGGCCACCGGTGCCGATCTGATTGCGCTGTCCTTCGTTCGCAGCGCGGCGGACATCGATGAGGTGCGGGCCATCATGGACCGCGAAGGTGTCCGGCTCCCCATCTTGGCCAAGATCGAGAAGCCGCAGGCTGTCGAAAACCTCAAGGAGATCGTCGACACCTTCGATGGCGTGATGGTTGCGCGCGGGGACCTCGGCGTGGAGTTGCCGCTGGAGCAGGTTCCGCTCGTGCAGAAGAAGGCGATCCAGATGTGCCGCGAGGCCGGGAAGCCGGTCATCGTCGCGACTCAAATGCTCGATTCGATGGTGACGGCAAATCGACCGACGCGCGCGGAGGCCAGTGACGTCGCAAACGCCATCCTCGATGGCGCCGACGCACTCATGTTGTCGGGGGAGACCAGTGTCGGTCAGCACCCGTCCCTCGTGGTCGAGACGATGTCGCGGATCATCGAGCATGTCGAGAAGGAAGCTCTTGGGGAGCTCCCCGAACTCCCGGATCTCGAGCATGTCTCCACCGCACGAGCCCTGACGCACGCAGCGGTGAACGTCGCGAAGGACATCCAGGCGACGCACCTGATCGCCTTCACCGAGACCGGGCGCTCCGCACGACTGATTTCGCGCTGGCGCTCTCCGACGAAGCTCCTTGCGTTCACCCCCGATCCGCGGGTCAGGAGTCAGCTGACCCTGGTGTGGGGGGTGGAGACCTTCCTCGTTCCCAAGGTCGCGCATACCGATGACATGGTCCGCCACGTGGACAAGGCACTGCTCGAGATCGGACGCGCCACGCTTGGCGAGCGTGTGGTGATCGTGGCGGGTGTGCCCCCTGGTGTTCCCGGGACGACCAACGGCATGCGCGTGCACAAGATGGGGAGTGGCGGAACACCCAGCGGAGTGTGATCGCCTAGGCTCGCTACACCAGACAACCTTTAAGCCCGTCCTGTGAGGCGGGGAAGGGAGTCCCGTGGACTCTGCACGTACCGTCCTCGACGACGCTGATATCTCCCGCGCCATTCGACGCATCGCCCACGAGATCGTGGAGACCGCGAAGGGCACCGAGTCCCTCGTGCTCCTCGGGATCCCGACCCGTGGGGCGTACCTCGCCCGACGCATCGCCGACGCGATCGCGGGCATCGATGGAGTCTCGGTCCCGTGCGGCACCCTCGACATCACGCTCTACCGCGACGACCTCCGCCTGCGAGCGGTCCGCCCACTCGAGCCCACATCCATTCCACCCGACGGAATCGACGGCCGCATCGTGGTGCTCGTCGATGACGTCCTCTATTCCGGGCGGACGGTGCGCGCCGCACTCGACGCACTCAACGACATCGGGCGTCCCGCCGCGGTCCGGCTCGCGGTCCTCGTCGATCGAGGCCATCGGGAACTGCCCATCCGTCCGGACTACGTCGGAAAGAACCTGCCCACCGCGGTGAAGGAAAACGTCGCCGTGAAACTCCGCGAAGAGGACGATCTCGATGCCGTCGAACTCTCGGAGGTGGGTGCATGAGACACCTGCTGTCCGCCGGCGAAATCGATCGCGACCAGGCGGTTCTGATCCTGGACACCGCGGCCGAACTCGGTGCGGTGACGGACCGGTCGATCAAGAAGCTGCCCACATTGCGCGGGCGTACCGTCGTCAACCTCTTCTACGAGGATTCCACCCGAACCCGCATCTCCTTTGAGGCGGCGGCCAAACGGCTCTCGGCCGACGTCTTGAATTTCAGCGCCAAGGGATCCTCGGTGTCGAAGGGCGAGAGCCTCAAGGACACCGCACTCACCCTTCAGGCCATGGGCGCCGATGCAGTCGTACTGCGGCACGGATCGTCCGGGGCAGCCCATCGCCTCGCGCACGCGGGCTGGATTGATGCCTCGGTGATCAATGCGGGCGACGGCACCCACGAGCACCCGACCCAGGCGCTGCTCGACGCGTTCACCATCCGGCGCCATCTGGCTCCCGAGGGAGGTGACCTCGCGGGCCTCTCCGTCGCCATCGTCGGCGACATCCTGCACAGTCGGGTGGCGCGATCGAATGTCCACCTCCTCACGACCCTCGGCGAGGGCGTGACCCTCGTCGCCCCGCCCACTCTCATTCCCGTCGGGGTCGAGTCCTGGCCCTGCGCCGTGTCCTACGAACTCGACCCCGCCCTCGACTCGGTCGACGCCATCATGATGCTGCGGGTGCAGTCGGAGCGGATGCAGGCGGCTTCCTTCCCTTCGGCGCTGGAATACTCCCGGCTCTATGGCTTGGATGCGGCACGCCTCTCGCGGCTTCCCGAACATGCGATCGTGCTGCACCCGGGCCCGATGAACAGGGGTATGGAGATCTCGGCAGACGTGGCCGATTCCTCGCGCGCGGTCATGGTCGAGCAGGTCACAAACGGCGTCAACGTCCGGATGGCCGTGCTCTACCTGTTGCTTGCGGGTGACGGAAAGGACGCGGGATGAGCATCGTCCTGCGCGGCCTGCGCCCCTATGGCGAGCAGCCGGCCGATCTGGTCCTCGAGGAGGGGCGGATCGCGGATGTCTGTGCACCCGGTCGCGGCGTCGGCGATGAGGTCATCGAGTGCGATGGATTGATCGGCCTGCCCGGATTCGTCGATCTGCATACCCACCTGCGTGAACCCGGTCGCGAGGATGCCGAAACCATCGATACCGGGTCGCACGCCGCAGCCCTGGGTGGTTTCACCTGCGTCCACGCGATGGCGAACACCTCACCCGTGGCGGACACGGCCGGGGTGGTCGAGCAGGTGTCGCGGCTCGGCCAGCGCTGTGGGCTGGTCGATGTCCGCCCCGTCGGTGCCGTGACCGTGGGGCTCGGGGGAGTGCAGCTCTCGGAGATCGGCGCGATGGCGCACTCGGCTGCCGCGGTGCGCGTCTTCAGTGACGACGGTAAGTGCGTGCACGATCCCCTCCTTATGCGCCGCGCTCTCGAGTACGTGAAGACCTTCGACGGCGTGATCGCGCAACACGCCCAGGACCCGCGCCTGACCGAGGGCGCACAGATGAACGAGGGTGCTCTCTCGAGTCGGCTCGGCCTCGCCGGTTGGCCCGCTGTTGCAGAGGAGGCGATCATTGCGCGGGATGTCCTTCTCGCAGAGCACGTCGGCTCCCGTCTGCATGTCTGCCACGTGTCCACGGCCGGTTCCGTCGAAGTGTTGCGCTGGGCGAAGGCGCGTGGCGTGCCGGTGACCGCCGAGGTCACCCCTCATCACCTCCTGCTCACCGAGGAACTCATCGCGGGTTACGACCCCGTGTACAAGGTCAATCCACCACTGCGTTCACAGGAGGATGTGGAGGCGCTGCGCCACGCTGTCGCTGACGGAACGATCGACGCGATCGCCACGGACCATGCGCCGCATCCGCGCGAGGACAAGGACTGCGAGTGGGCCGCCGCCGCGATGGGGATGCTCGGTCTTCAGACTGCCTTCGGGGTCGTCGTCGAGACGCTTGTCGCTACCGGGCTCCTGACGTTGCGCCAGGTTGCCGAACGTATGTCGCAGGCCCCGGCGCGCATCGGTCGGGTCGCGAACCAGGGTGGGGATCTCGTTCCAGGAGCACCTGCGAATATCACCGTCGTGGACACCACCTCGCGAACGGACGTGCGTGCCCGTGACCTCGTCTCCAAGAGCGGCAACTCGCCGTATGTGGGAATGGCCCTTCCCGGCCGTGTGTGGCATGTCGCGTACGAGGGTCGCATCACGGTCCGCGACGGGGTGGTGGCGTGACCCGGGATCCCGCGGTCCTCGTCCTCGAGGATGGCCGCGTCTGGCACGGCCACTCGTTCGGTGCGGTGGGGACGACTTTCGGAGAAGCGGTGTTCAACACCGGGATGAGCGGTTATCAGGAAACCCTCACCGATCCTTCGTATCACCGCCAGGTCGTGGTCATGACCGCTCCGCATATCGGCAACACCGGCGTCAACGACGAGGATCCCGAGTCGAGCCGGATCTGGGTATCTGGCTACGTCGTGCGCGATCCGTCGCCGATCGTCTCGAATTGGCGGGCGCGCCGCTCGCTCGAGGATGAACTGCGGGGCCAGGGCATCGTGGGCATCTGCGACATCGACACGCGCGCACTGACCCGGCACCTGAGGGATCGCGGTGCGATGCGCGTGGGGATCTTCAGCGGAGAAGTCGGTCGGACGCCGGATCTGCTTGCCGCGGTGCAGGCGAGTCCGTCCATGGTCGGCGCGGATCTCACCGCCGACGTCACCACTCCCGATGCCTACGTGGTCCCGGCACTGGGCGAGGAACATTTCCGTGTCGTCGCTGTAGACCTCGGTATCAAGGCGATGACTCCCCATCGCATGGCCGAGCGGGGCATGACGGTGCACGTCGTTCCCGCGGGCTGGTCGTGGACACAGATCAGTGCCCTCCGACCGGATGGAGTCTTCTTCTCGAATGGTCCCGGCGACCCCGCCACCGCTCGCCACGCAGTGGAGGTCATGCGTGATGCGCTCGGTGCCGGCGTGCCGGTGTTCGGTATCTGCTTCGGGAACCAGATCCTGGGGCGCGCACTCGGACTGAGCACGTACAAGTTGCGATTCGGTCATCGCGGGATCAATCAACCGGTCATGGACCGCGCCACGGGCAAGGTCGAAATCACCGCCCACAACCATGGCTTCGCGGTCGATGCACCCCGGGACGGAATCTTCGACACTCCTTTCGGGCGTGCCCGGGTGTCGCATGTCTGCCTAAACGACGACGTCTTCGAGGGCCTCGAATGTCTCGATGTCCCCGCTTTCAGCGTGCAGTACCACCCGGAAGCCGCAGCTGGTCCCCACGACGCGGCGTACCTGTTCGACCGATTCGCCGACCTGATGCGGGGTGCACATGCCCCGGCGTAGCGATATCCGCACCGTGATGGTCATCGGCTCCGGACCGATCGTCATCGGGCAGGCCTGTGAGTTCGACTACTCCGGAACCCAGGCATGTCGGGTGCTCCGTGCAGAGGGGCTCCGCGTCGTGCTCGTGAATTCCAATCCGGCGACGATCATGACCGACCCGGAGTTCGCGGACGCAACGTACGTGGAGCCGATCACACCCGAGTACGTGGAGCGCATCATCGCCAAAGAACGCCCGGATGCGCTTCTGGCCACCCTCGGAGGTCAGACGGCGCTCAACACCGCGATGGCACTCCATCGTGCGGGTGTCCTGGATCGCTACGGGGTTGAACTCATCGGCGCCGACGTCGAGGCGATCGAACGCGGCGAAAATCGTGAGCGGTTCAAGGAGATCGTCGCGCAGATCGGAGCGGAGAGCGCCCGATCGGCGATCTGCCACTCGATGGCCGACTGCCTCGACGCCGTGACGGATCTCGGCTACCCGGTTGTCGTGCGCCCCTCCTTCACGATGGGGGGTGCGGGTTCCGGAATCGCCTACGACGAGGCGGACCTGCAGCGCATCGCCGGCGCCGGACTCCAGGCGAGCCCGACTTCGGAAGTGCTGCTCGAGGAATCAATCATCGGCTGGAAGGAGTACGAGCTCGAGCTGATGCGGGATTACCGCGACAACGTGGTGGTGATCTGTTCGATCGAGAATCTCGATCCCATGGGCGTCCACACCGGTGACTCGATCACGGTTGCGCCCGCCTTGACCCTGACCGATCGCGAGTATCAGCACATGCGTGATGTGGGTATCGCGATCATTCGCGCGGTGGGTGTGGATACCGGTGGCTGCAACATCCAATTCGCCATCAACCCGGATAACGGGCGCTTGATCGTCATCGAGATGAACCCGCGGGTGTCCCGGTCATCCGCGCTGGCATCGAAGGCGACCGGTTTCCCGATCGCCAAGATCGCTGCGCGCCTCGCCATCGGTTATTCACTCGACGAGATCCCCAACGACATCACACAGAAGACACCTGCGTCCTTCGAACCCACACTCGATTACATCGTCGTCAAGGTGCCCAGGTTCGCATTCGAGAAGTTTCCCGGTGCCGACACGACTCTGACGACCACGATGAAGAGTGTGGGCGAGGCGATGGCGATCGGACGGTCGTTCTCCGAGGCGCTGCAGAAGGCTCTGCGTTCCCTGGAGAGTCGCGGGGCCAGTTTCGCGTGGCCGCGCACGCGCGAAGACGTGGATGTCGCGGGACTCCTCGGGCGCATGCGTCGTCCGCACGATGGGCGGCTCTCCCTGGTCCAACAGGCACTGTGGGCGGGTGCGGGCATCGATGCTGTCCACGACGCAACAGGTATCGACCCGTGGTTCCTCGAGCAGATCGTTCAGATCAATGACGAGGCGGACAGGATCCGTGCCGCGGACACCCTCGATGCCCAGGTGCTGCGCCATGCCAAGCGGCGTGGATTCTCCGACGCGCAGATCGCGCAGTTGCGCGCGCTGAGCGAGCGGGAGGTCCGCGAGTTGCGGCACGCCCTCGGTGTCCGACCGGTCTACAAGACCGTCGACACCTGTGCGGCCGAATTCGAGGCGTACACGCCATATCACTATTCCTCCTACGACGAGGAGAACGAGGCCATCCCCTCTGATCGCCGCAAGGTGATCATCCTTGGCTCCGGCCCCAATCGCATCGGTCAGGGAATCGAGTTCGACTATTCCTGCGTGCACGCGGCACTGACTCTCAAGGAGGCGGGCTTCGAGACCATCATGGTCAACTGCAACCCCGAGACCGTGTCCACCGACTACGACACCTCCGACCGCCTCTACTTCGAGCCGCTCACCCTCGAGGACGTGCTCGAAATCGTTCACCTGGAAAGCAGTGTCGGCGAGCTCGCCGGTGTGGTCGTGCAGTTGGGAGGGCAAACCCCCCTCGGCCTTGCGCAGGCACTCGAGGATGCCGGTGTTCTGATCGTCGGCACGCCGCCGCGGGCGATCCATCTCGCAGAAGAGCGGGGCGCCTTCGGCTCTGTGCTCGCGGCTGCGGGTCTTCCCGCCCCCGCGCACGGGACCGCGCGCTCCTTCGAGGAAGCGCGTGCCATCGCGGAGCGCGTCGGATACCCGGTGCTCGTGCGCCCCAGCTACGTCCTCGGGGGGCGCGGTATGGAGATCGTGTACGACGACGGGATGCTCGCGGACTACCTCGAACGTGCCACCACGGTGAATCCCGAACATCCCGTGTTGGTGGATCGCTTCCTCGACGACGCCGTCGAGATTGATGTCGATGCGCTGTTCGACGGGACGGATATCTACATCACGGGAATCATGGAGCACATTGAGGAGGCCGGAATCCATTCCGGGGACTCCGCCTGTGCCCTGCCCGCGATCACCCTGACAGAGGCGGACGTCGAGCGAATTCGTCGATCGACGCGCGCCATCGCCGAGGGCGTGGGTGTGCTTGGCCTCCTCAACGTGCAGTTCGCGCTCGCGGACGGTGAGTTGTACGTCCTCGAGGCGAATCCGCGCGCATCGCGGACGGTTCCCTTCGTGTCGAAGGCCACGGGTGTCCACGTCGCCAAGGCCGCGGCACGCATCATGTTGGGCACGAGCATCGCCGACTTGCGGAGTGAGGGGCTGCTCCCATCGACGGGTGACGGCTCGACATTGCCGCGTGGGGCACCGGTCGCCGTGAAGGAAGCGGTCCTTCCCTTCGGCAGATTCCACGGCGTCGACACCGTGCTCGGTCCTGAGATGCGATCGACCGGGGAGGTGATGGGACTCGATGACACGTTCGGGGTTGCGTTCGCCAAGTCCCAGGAGGCTGCCTACAGCGGTGGACTTCCGACCCAGGGGACGGTCTTCGTCTCCCTGGCGGATCGGGACAAGGGGCGTGGAGTCGACTCGGTTCGTCGGCTTTCGGACGCGGGCTTTCGAATCCTCGCAACGGACGGAACCGCGGCAGCCCTCCGTGAGGTGGGTGTACCGGTGGACGTGGTGCGCAAGCAACATGAAGGGCGGGGACCGCAGGGCGAACCCACGACCGTCGATGCGATCATGGCGGGCGACATCGACTTGATCGTCAACACCCCGTATGGCGTCGGCCCCCGGGTCGATGGCTACGAGATCAGGACGGCCGCGGTGGTGAAGGGGATCGCATCCATCACCACGGTCCAGGGACTCGCCGCTGCCGTGGCAGGAATCGAGTCGATGCGATCGGGCACACCGGGAGTACGGTCCCTTCAGGAGCACGCCGCCGAGTTGGTGGCGCTCCGAGCCCGTGAGGGTTGATGCCGCACCAGATCATGGGTGAGGTGCTCGACGTGCGCCGTGCGGGCTCGTACTTCGTTCTGTCCCTCACTGCGCCGGGAATCGCGGAGGATGCACGCCCAGGCCACTTCGTGACCGTGGCCATGGGGGGCCTGGAGTCGTCCATGGTGCTGCGCCGCGCGTTCGCGATCCACCAGGTGCAATCGCGCGGCGTCTACGGCGGAACACTCGAGATCGTGGTGGCCCCGCATGGGCTGGGGAGCCGATGGCTGACCGAACGTCGGAGACATGACCAACTCAGCATCGTGGGTCCGCTGGGCAAACCGTTCTCGATTCCCACGCGGCGGGTCTCGTGCGTGCTCGTCGGGGGCGGATACGGCTCGGCGCCACTGTTCATGCTCGCCGAGCACCTCCGGGACCGGGGATGTCGAGTCGATGTCCTCATCGGAGCATCGACCGAGGAGAAGTTATTCGGGGTCTTGGACCTGAAGCGACTCTCATCGTCGATCACGGTCACCACGGAGGATGGATCCTCGGGTGTGCGTGGCCGCGTCACCGATCAGCTTGCGGATCTCATCGAGCGATCGGGTGCAGACATCGTGTACGCGTGCGGACCCATGGGAATGCTCAGCGCGATCTCCGCGATCACTGCGCAACGTCGGGTGTTTACGCAGTGTTCGGTCGAGGAATCGATGGCGTGCGGAATCGGAGTCTGCATGACGTGCGTGCTCCCGGTGATTGGAGACGACGGAGTGACCCGGATGGTGCGCTCCTGCGTCGAGGGACCGACCCTGCGCGGCGATCGAGTTCGCTGGGCCGACGTCGGCACGGTGCCAACGGACACCTGGGGCGCGGCGGAGGCACCATGACCCGCGCCATCATCGGATACGGAGGAACGGGTCCTGAGCCGGCAGGTGCGCGCGCCGACATGTCGACGAATCTCGCAGGGGTTGACCTGCCCAGCCCGATCCTGACCGCATCGGGATGCGCAGCATCGGGTAAGGAACTCGATGCGTACTTCGACATCACTGCGATCGGAGGTGTGATCACCAAGAGCATCATGCTGAAGCCGCGAGCGGGTCGCGCGACTCCCCGCATGGCGGAGACGCCGAGTGGAATGCTCAACTCGATCGGATTGCAGGGCCCGGGAATCGAGTCGTTCATCGAGAATGACCTCGCCTGGCTGGAGACCCGTGGTGCCCGCACGATCGTCTCCATCGCGGGTGAGACCGTGGACGAGTACGGCAAGCTCGCGCAGAAATTGCGGAATGTCGGTGGGTTCGATGCCCTCGAAGTCAACATCTCGTGTCCGAATGTCGCTGATCGTGGGCTCGTGTTCGCCTGTAGCTCTGATTCCGCGGCCGCCGTGATCCAGGCGGTCCGCCGCAATAGTGACGGGCGCACACCGATCTTCGCAAAGCTCTCCCCGGACGTCACGAGCATCGTCGAGATCGCGGACTCTGTGGTGCGCGCCGGTGCAGCCGGTGTGACCCTGATCAACACTCTGCTCGGGATGGTCATCGACACGCACACGATGCGGCCCGCGCTCGCGGGTCTCACGGGTGGACTGTCCGGTCCTGCGATCCGTCCGGTGGCTGTTCGATGTGTCTTCCAGGTTCGGCAAGCCTTCCCGTCGCTGCCCATCATCGGAGCCGGGGGAGTGCGCACCGGTAACGATGCACTCGAATTCCTTCTCGCAGGAGCGTCTGCCGTCTCCGTCGGGACGAGCATCTTCAACGATCCGTCGGCACCGATGCGTATCCACGACGAATTGGCTCGTCTCCTCGCCGAGCGGGGCTTCGCGCGAGTCACCGATGCCATCGGCCACGCCCATCGCGAGCGGGACGCGATCGTCACTGAGGCCCAGGCGGACGCAGATGAGATCCCGGAACACCCGCACCTGTCCGAACCCGATGATGACCTTGCTGCCTGGGATTTCATCCGGGAATGAGTGTGCGCGCACCCATCGCCGTCGCCCTCGACGCCCCGGACCTCGTCACCATGACGACGTGGGCACAGGCTGTTGGCCCGTCCGTGGACACCCTGAAGATCGGACTCGAGGTCTTCTGTCGTGATGGGGGCAGTGCGGTGGGGCGGGCGCGCGACGTGGCCCCCGGGTGTCGGATGTTCCTCGATCTGAAATTGCATGACATTCCCGCCACCGTCGGGGGTGCCGCGCGTGCGGTGGCGCGGCTGGCGCCGGACTTCCTCACCGTGCATGCCGGAGGGGGTCCGGCGATGGTGGGTGCCGCGGTAGCCGCACTGCCCGAGACCCGGATCACGGCCGTGACGATCCTGACGAGTCTCGACGAGGCGGACCTGGCGAGAGTGGGAATTGCCGGACCCGCGGATCGAGCCGCCGTGCGCCTCGCGCGACTCGCCGTGGACGCGGGTGCCGGGGCGATCGTCTGCTCGCCGCTCGAGGTGCGCGCGATTCGTGACGCTGTGGGCCCCGACGTCACGCTGATCACTCCCGGCGTGCGCCCCGCGGGGGGTCCAGCCCAGGATCAGGCACGCGTGACGACACCCGAGCAGGCGCTCGCCGAGGGAGCCGATCTCCTCGTCATCGGTCGACCCATCACGGAGGCACCGGATCCGGGTGCCGCCGCCGCCGTGCTGGCCGCACGTCTGGCGCGCTCATGAGTGCGCCTCTCCTCGTGGTGTCCGGGCCGTCCGGGGTGGGCAAATCGACCGTCGTGGCCGAGGCGCTGCGTGCCGAACCTCGCCTCTGGCTGTCGGTCTCCGCAACCACCCGCTCCCCGCGGCCGGGGGAGCGGGATGGCCAGCACTACTTCTTCGTCAGCGACGGTGACTTCGATCGCATGATCGACGCGGGCGAGCTCCTCGAGTGGGCGGAGTACGCGGGCCACCGGTACGGCACCCCGGCTGCCGAGGTGGCGCGCCAGCGATCGGGGGGTCGCCCGGTGATCCTCGAGATCGAGGTTCAGGGAGCCCGTCAGGTGCGTGCGGCCGTCCCCGATGCTGTGCTGGTCTTCATCGAGCCGCCGTCGATGACTGTTCTCGAGGACCGATTGACCTCGCGGGGGACGGAGTCCGATGCGGCGCGCGTCCGCCGGCTCGAGGTTGCACGCCAGGAACTCGCGGAAGCTGATTTCTTCGATCACCGCGTGGTCAACGACGATGTGGCCACATGTGCGCGCTCCCTCCTGGCCTTGGTAGACTCGTTCTCCCCGTGAGGGGTTCCCCCTGCAGATAGAGGATCCGTGACCAGCACGCAGCCCGAGGGCATCACCTACCCGTCCATCGACGGGCTTCTCGAGAAGACCGACTCGAAGTACTCCCTCGTCATCTACGCCGCAAAGCGTGCCCGCCAGATCAACGCCTATTACTCCCAGTTGAGCGAGGGCCTCCTCGAATACGTCGGACCGCTCGTCGAGACCTACGTGCAGGAGAAGCCACTCTCGATCGCGTTGCGCGAAATCGACGCGGGACTGCTGACCTCCGAGCCGTTCGATCCCTCGGCTCCGGTGCCTGCTGCCGCAGAGAGCGACGACTAGAGCCTTCCGATGTCCGCGCACATCGTGATCGGTGTCGCTGGCGGTATTGCGGCATACAAGTCCGTCGAGGTCGTGCGCCTGTTGCGCGAGAGTGGCCACCGGGTCACGGTCGCTCCCACCCGCAATGCGCTGAACTTCGTAGGCTCCGCCACCTTCGAGGCGATCTCGGGCGAGCCGGTGGTCACATCCCTCTGGTCCAACGCCGCGGACGTATCGCATGTCCACCTGGGTCAGCACGCGGATCTCGTCCTTGTGGCCCCTGCGACAGCGGATCTGCTCGCACGCGCCGCGCACGGCATTGCCGACGACGTCGTGACAAACATCCTGTTGACGGCCCACGGTCCGGTCGTGCTCGCACCCGCCATGCATACCGAGATGTGGCGACACCCGGCCACGCAGTCGAATGTGGCCACCTTGCGCGAGCGAGGGATGCACGTTCTGGATCCCGCGGTAGGGCGCCTGACCGGTAGAGACTCGGGCCCGGGCCGCCTCCCGGAGCCCACGTACCTCGCGGACGTCGTTGCCGATTTCCTCGATCGGCCGATCGAGCGCGATATGACTGATCTGCATGTCGTGGTCAGTCTGGGTGGCACGCGCGAGGACTGGGATCCGGTCCGCTTCCTCGGTAATCGAAGCAGTGGTCGTCAGGGTGCCGCCCTCGCTCGCGCAGCGCTTCTGCGTGGTGCGCGCGTCACCGCAGTCGTGGGACACGTCGAGTGCCCGGTGCCGCCCGTCCATGCGCGTATCGACGTCGAGTCCGCCGTCGCTATGCACAAGGCCATGCAGGAGGTGGTCTTCGCCCCGGAGGCGCGCGTCGATGCTGTCGTCATGGCCGCAGCCGTCGCCGACTTCACTCCGTCGTCAACGAGTGCAGGCAAGGTGAAGAAGGATGGATCCGTTCCCGAGTTGATCCTCTCCGAGACCGATGACATCCTCGCGGGCCTCGTCGCAGCACGCGGTCAGCGATCCAGCCCCGTCCTCGTCGGTTTTGCGGCGGAGACAGCCGGGGACCGTACCTCCCTCGCGTCACTGGCGGAACGCAAACTCGCCCGCAAAGGCTGCGATCTGATCATCGC
The DNA here is from genome assembly GCA_046091195.1 of Actinomycetota bacterium. Taxonomy (GTDB): domain Bacteria; phylum Actinomycetota; class Actinomycetes; order S36-B12; family S36-B12; genus VGCC01. The sequence goes on along the minus strand of JBJTBD010000043.1, from coordinate 16,565 downwards.
CAACGACGTCTCGCACGGGGTCTTCGGCGCGGACACCAACGCCGCGCTCATCGTCTCTGAGGCTGGAGTGGTGGATGAGATTCCCACCGCGCGCAAGGGAATGGTGGCGCACCGCGTGTGGGATCAGGTCCTGCGCGCCCCGGGTCTCGTCGTCGCCACGTCCGACTAGGATTCTGCGGTCCGTCGCTACATCTCAGGGGAGTCCATGGCGCACCGCTTGTTCACATCCGAATCCGTGACCGAGGGTCATCCGGACAAGATGGCGGACCAGATCAGCGACGCGATCCTCGACGACCTCCTCCGTCAGGACCCGCGCAGCCGGGTGGCGGTCGAGACCATGCTCACCACCGGGCAGGTGCACGTGGCCGGTGAGGTCACCACCGCTGGTTTCGCAGACGTCATGAAGCTCGTCCGTGACACGGTGCTGGAGATTGGCTACGACTCATCCGTCAAGGGATTCGATGGCGAATCCTGCGGAATCTCGGTGTCCATCGGCAAGCAATCACCCGACATCGCCCAGGGTGTCGATGATGCCCTCGAAGAGCGCGAGGGCCAGAGCACTGATCCGCTGGATCGCCAGGGAGCTGGGGATCAGGGTCTGATGTTCGGCTACGCCTGCCGCGACACCGTGGACCTGATGCCGCTGCCGATCTCGCTCGCACATCGACTCTCCGAGCAACTCACCGCAGTGCGTAAGGACGGAACCGTCCCGTACCTCCGTCCGGACGGCAAGACGCAGGTGACCATCGCCTATGACGAGAAGGGCACGCCGCTGCGCATCGACACGGTCGTCGTCAGCTCGCAGCATGCGCGGGACATCAGCTTGGAGAACATGCTCACCCCGGACATCCGTGCGCACGTGGTCGATCCGATCCTCGCGACCGTGGATCTCGACACCCGCGATTACCGCCTGCTCGTCAACCCCACGGGCCGATTCGAAGTGGGCGGCCCCATGGGTGATGCCGGCCTCACCGGCCGCAAGATCATCGTCGACACGTACGGCGGTATGGCGCGGCACGGTGGTGGCGCGTTCTCCGGCAAGGATCCGTCGAAGGTCGACCGCTCCGCGGCGTACGCCCTGCGGTGGGTCGCCAAGAACGTGGTGGCCGCCGGCCTCGCGTCACGGTGCGAGGTGCAGGCCGCCTACGCCATCGGCAAGGCCCACCCCGTGGGGGTGTTCGTGGAGACATTCGGGACGGGTGTCATCAGTGACGAGGCAATTCAGGAAGCGGTGCTGCGGGTCTTCGATTTGCGGCCTGCGGCGATCATCCGGGACCTCGATCTGTTGCGCCCGATCTACCGTGCCACCAGTGCCTACGGCCACTTCGGCCGGCCGCAGGGAGTGAACATCCTGCTCGACGATGACGATCCGTCCCGGCGCTCCACGGTCGGCCCGACGTTCACCTGGGAGAACACCGACCGCGCGGAGGATCTCCGCTCGATCGCCGGCATCTAGTACCGCATTGCGCAGGCGGTCGAGATGAACCCATCGATCGCCCGGGTGCGCATCGATGTTCCCGTCCGACACTTGGATCGCGACTTCGATTACCTCATCCCCGAGGGCATGGATGTACGCGTCGGGTCGCGCGTCCGTGTCCGTTTCTCCGGACGTCTGGTGGACGCCTACGTCGTCGATGTGGCGACCGAAGCCGAAGTGGAACGGGTGTCACCCATCCAGCGGTGTGTCGGAGGGATTCCCACCCTGACGCCCGCGACCCTGGCGCTCGTGCAGGCGGTTGCCGAGAGGTACGCGGGCACCTTCTGGGATGTGGCACGTACCGCTGTCCCACCCCGGCATGCCACAGCTGAGCGTGCGGTGGTCACCGCACCCGCGTCGACGGGGACGGGGACGGCGCCCACGGGCGCATGGCCCCGGTATTCCGGCGGCCCGGAGCTGCTGACCACCATCGCGTCGCGCACGGTCACGCGTGCCGTCTGGTCGAGTGCGCCCGGCACCGACTTCGTGAACGAGGTCGTCGAACTGGTCGCTGCGAATCCGGGCGGCACCCTGGTCCTCGTCCCCGATATGCGAGACGTCCGCCGAGTCACTGCATCCCTGGCACCCGTCGTCGGCGCCCAGGCCCTGTCAACCCTTGTGAACGAGATGGGTCCGCAGCGTCGGTACCGAGAATTCCTGCGGGCGCTCCTCGGTTCCGCGCGCGTGTGCGTCGGAAATCGCTCCGCTGCGTTCGCCCCGGTGGCGGACCTCTCGCTCATCATCCTCTGGGACGACGCAGACGACACCTATTGCGAGCCTCGCGCCCCGTACTGGGACACCCGCGAGGTCTGTGCGCTCCGGTCGCATCTGGCGGACTGCTCGCTTGTCGTCGGCGGCCCCGCACGTTCGGTGGTGACCCAGGCGTGGGTCGAACGCGGGTGGGCGACCTCCATTGTTGCTGCGGAGCGGTCGACCCTGCGTGTCCGTGGACTCCGACCCGAGGATGCGGCAGGGGATGAAGCCGCGGCCTCTGCGCGGATCCCCCGTCGTGCATGGGAGGCGGCGAAGGAAGGCCTCGCCCACGGTCCCGTCCTCGTGTCCGTTGCGCGCCGGGGGTATATCCCCGCGCTGGTCTGCCAGGGGTGCGGAACACCCGTGCAGTGCTCGTGCGGTGGTCCGCTGCGCATGGCGTCATCCGGCGCCGTGGAATGTCGGTGGTGCGGGAGCACTGCTCCTGCCGGCGCATGTCGCGTCTGCGGCGATACGCGGATCCGGGCCACGAGCATCGGCGCGGAGCGCACGGCGGAGGAGCTGGGACGGGCCTTCCCGGGAGTTCCGGTCACCTTCTCCCAGGCCGACCACATGGTCGAGCGGGTCACGCACCGCCCGGCGATCGTCGTCGCGACGGCGGGTGCGGAACCGATCGTCGACGGGGGGTTCGCTGCCGCCGTGATCCTCGATGCGGGGAGTCGATCGGTGCGATTGACCCAGGCCGAGGATGCCGTCCATCGCTGGTTCTCGGTGTCGCTGCGCGTTCGAGCGGAGGCGCCGGTCTTCGTCACCGCCCCGGAATCCGATGCGGGAGTCCAAGCCCTCCTGCGGTGGGATGCGCCGTGGTTCGCGTCACGCGAGTTGGCCGAGCGTGAATCCGCACGCCTCCCACCGGCGACACGACTCGCGGCGATCTCGGGTGCTCGGGCGGACATCGACGCCGTGGGGGCGGCGATCACCTGCACGCACATCGTTCTCGGGCCCGTCGAGGTCGGGGATGCGTGGCGCGTCATCGTCATCGCGCCCCGTGCTGAGGGCACCGCCTTCACCCATCAACTCCGGCACGCCGCCATGACCCGTTCCGCGCATCGCGGTGCCGGGGCGATTGCGATCCACGTCGATCCGCGCGACATCGACGAGTAGTGCATGGCCCCGTAGGGTTGAGGTATGTCGATCAAGCCCATCCGACTCTTCGGGGACCCGGTGCTGCGCACTCCCGCGGCAGACGTCGTGGACTTCGACCGGGAGCTGCGCACTCTGGTCAAGGACCTGACCGACACCATGCAGGACGCTCCGGGCGTGGGTCTCGCAGCGCCCCAAATCGGCGTGTCCCTGCGCGTCTTCACGTATTGGGTCGATGACGAATTGGGTCACCTGATCAATCCGGATCTCGACCTTTCACGCGACGAGCAGGAGGGGGAGGAGGGCTGCCTGTCCCTCCCCGGACTCTCCTTCGACACGAAGCGCGCCCGGTCCGTCGTTGCCCGCGGATACAACATGCATGGCGAGCCGGTGACCTTGGAAGGATCCGATCTCTTGGCACGTTGTGTTCAACACGAGACAGATCACCTCGACGGAATCGTGTTCATCGATCGTCTTGACGCAGAGCAACGCAAGGAGGCGATGCGCGCGATCCGTGCGTCGGAATGGTTCGGCGAGGACCCCCTCACCATCAAGACCAGCCCGCACCCCATGTCCGCCAAATGGTTGTAATCACGTGCGCATCGTCTTCGCCGGAACTCCTGATGTCGCTCTGCCGACACTGGATGCGTTACTCGCGTCCGGCCACGAGGTGGTCGCGGTTCTCACCCGTCCGGATGCCCCGGCAGGTCGTGGACGGCGGATGACACCGTCGGCGGTAGCCGAGCACGCACGCACGCACGCACTGCCCGTCCTGTCACCTGCATCGCTTGCCGACCCCGCTGCGCAGACGGAGCTCGCGGAACTCCAGGTCGATCTCGGCGTTGTCGTCGCCTACGGTGCGCTGATTCCGCCGCCGATCCTCGCGATTCCCGTGCACGGGTGGCTCAACTTGCACTTCTCCCTGCTTCCCGCGTGGCGGGGGGCTGCCCCGGTTCAGCACGCCATCTGGAACGGTGATTCCCAGACGGGCGTATGTGTGTTCCATCTCGACGAGGGAATGGACACCGGACCTGTCTATGCCCGAAGGACGGTGGCGATCGCGCCCACACAGACGGCCGGTGACGTGCTCACGGAGTTGGCCGACCTCGGCGCCGGCGTCGTTCGTGAGGTCGTCGAGGGAATTGCTGCAGGGACCGCACACGCGATTCCGCAGGCACCGGACGGTGCGAGTCGGGCACCGCGGATCACCGTGGAGCAGGCGCGTATTGCGTGGACCGATACGAGTACCGCCATCGACCGACAGGTTCGCGCCTGCACTCCGCAGCCGGGCGCATGGACTTCCGTAGACGGTGTGCGCGTGCGGATCGGCCCCGTCCATCCAGAGCCGGGCACGGGTCTGGAACCCGGTCATGTGTGTGCCTTCGATGACGCCATCTGTATTGGGACGGGTGATGGGCAGGTGGCGTTGGGGTGGGTGCAGCCGGCCGGGAAGGCACGCATGAGCGCCACCGAATGGTGGCGCGGTCTGCGCGTGTCCGAGGCGCTTTGTGAGTGATCCCGCGCGGACTGCCGCTCTCGAACTGCTGGCCCGGGTACGTACCGATGATGCGTACGCAAATGTGGTCATGCCGAGCATCCTGACCGCGGGTCGATGCGAGGGCCGGGACGCGGCTTTCGCCATCGAGGTGGGCTACGGAACGTTGCGCATGCAGGGGTTTCTCGATGCGGTCCTGCAGCGGTGTGTCACGCGGGAGTGGGATCGGGTGGAGTTCGAGGTCCGCGATCTGCTCCGACTCGGTGCCTATCAACTCCTCTTCATGAGGGTTCCACCGCATGCGGCGATCGACACCACGTGCGAGTTGGCTCGACGTCATGGTGATGCAGGCAGGGTGGGATTCATCAACGCGGTTCTTCGAAAGGTCGCACAGCACGATCGATCAGCATGGATCGAGGAGCTCGGTGTCACCGATCCCGCCACCGACGCGCAGTGGTCGGTGCGCGAGTCGCACCCGGAGTGGGTGGTGCGCGCGTTACGCCGCGCCTTGCCCGATTCCGCCCAGTTGGGAACCTTGTTGGAAGCGGACAACGTGGCCGCCCGCCCCGTGCTCACAGCCCTCGACGGTGATCGCGATGGACTCGCGAAAGCAACAGGTGGCCTTCCCGGTCGCTGGTCCCCTCGTGCGGTCGAACTCGCCGGAGGATCACCGGGGAGCATCGCTGCCGTCATCGATGGCTCCGCGATCGTGCAGGACGAGGGCAGTCAGCTCGTCGCGCTTGCACTTGCCGGGGCAACCGTCGATCCACCCGAGGCAGCATGGCTGGACCTCTGCGCCGGCCCAGGCGGCAAGGCGGCGTTGCTGGCACGTCTCGCGGACGACAGGAACATCGGACTCGTTGCAGTGGAATTGCATGAGCATCGGGCATCGCTTATGCGACGTGTTCTTCCTGACACCGTCACGGTGCATGTGGGGGATGCGCGGACGCGACCCTGGGGCAATCAATTCTTCGATCGTGTGCTCGTGGATGCACCGTGCTCGGGTCTCGGGGCACTACGCAGGCGTCCCGAAGCACGCTGGCGTCGCACCGAGTCGGACCTAGCGCCGCTGCAGACCCTGCAGATCGCATTGCTCGACGCTGCGGTCGGTGCCACTCGATCCGGGGGAGTAGTCGGGTACGCCACGTGCTCCCCGGTGCTCGAGGAGACCCGCGACGTGGTGAACGAGGTACTCGAACGCCGCAGCGATGTCGTGATCGAGGACGCGCGGCCACTCTTCCCATCCGGAATGGAGCTGGGGGAGGGTCCGTGGGTGCAACTGTGGCCGCATATCCACGGCACCGACGCCATGTTCTTCGCACTTCTCCGCCGCCGATAGGCGCGCCCTATCCTGACGCCGTGGGTCTCCTCATCTCCCCGAGCGTGCTGAATGCGGATCTCGCGCGGCTGCATGATGAGGTTGCGCGCGTCTCCGCCGTGGCGGACATGATCCATCTCGACGTTATGGACGCCCACTTCGTTCCGAACCTGACCTTCGGGCTGCCGGTGGTCCAGTCACTACTCGACAGATCAGAGATCCCGGCGGACGTCCACCTGATGATCGAGGACCCGGATACCTGGGCCCCGCGATACGCCGAAGCCGGGTGTTACAGCGTCACCTTCCACGTCGAGGCAGCCAGGGATGCGGGGATGACGGCGCGTGCGATTCGCGGGGCCGGTGCGCGCAGTGCCATCGCGCTGAAACCCGCCACGGATATCGAGGCGATCGACGACTATCTGCCCTTCCTCGACATGATCTTGATCATGACTGTGGAGCCGGGATGGGGTGGTCAACCGTTCTTGGACTCGATGCTGCCGAAGGTGCGCGAGGCGCGCCGACGCGCGGACGCCACCGGATTGGACATCTGGGTGCAGGTGGATGGCGGTGTCACGGAAGAGACGATCGGCCCGTGCACAGAAGCCGGCGCGAATGTCTTCGTCGCGGGTTCTGTCGTCTACCGCTCGAGTGATCCGGCGTCCATCGTCCAGGCGCTGCGCACCCGTGCCGAGGCGGCCGCACGGTGAGCTGGAGCGAGGCGATGCGCGAGGCGCTCGCCCTCGCCTGCGATCCGGAGGCACCGCGTGGGAGGAATCCCCGCGTGGGGTGCGTCGTCGTGGACGTTGATGGCCGGATCGTTGGTCGTGGTTTCCACCGTGGCGCAGGCACTGCGCACGCGGAAATCGTGGCCCTCGAAGATGCTGGCGATCGCGCCCGCGGGGCCACCGCCGTCGTCACCCTCGAGCCATGTCGGCACGTCGGTCGCACCGGTCCGTGCGCCGCGGCACTCATCGAGGCGGGCATCACGCGCGTGGTCTATGCGATCGACGATCCCACGGACGCGGGCGGCGGTGCGGCACTCCTGTCCGACGCTGGGTGTGAGGTGACCAGCGGAGTGTCGGCGGGGGAAGCCACCGCCGTGAATCGAGAGTGGCTGATCGCCGCCGCGCGCGGGTGGCCGTTCGTGCGGCTCAAGATGGCGGTATCCATCGATGGACGCGTGGCCGGCCCCGAGGGGGAGGAACTGACCCTGACCGGTGACGAGTCACGCCGCTACGTGCACGCGCTGCGCGCCAGCGCGCAGGCCGTGATGGTGGGAACGGGGACCGTCGTCACCGACGATCCGCACCTGACCGTGCGCGATGCGCCGATGTTGGCCGCAGGTCCACCGACTCGGGTGGTCTGGGGAGCGCGCGACATCCCCGCGTGGGCGAACATCCGCACTGGGGAGGCTCCGTTCCATCACGTGCGTACCCACGACGTGGATTCCGCCTTGATGGAACTGTTCGCGATGGGAGTCCGCGAGGTGTTGGTGGAGGGAGGGCCCACCGTGGCCGGAGCCCTGCTGGCTGCCGATCGCGTGGACGAGGTGGTGTGGTTGATCGCGCCGGTCTACCTAGGCGAGGGACCGGGTGCGGTCCGCAGCCCCGCCCTCTTCCGGCCCCTCGATGTCAACAGTGTTGACAAAGTCGGCAATGATGTGCGCATCATTGCGGTCCCGGGAAGGGGGTGACGATGTTCACCGGCATAGTCGAGGCCCGTGGTCGGGTCGCCCATCTGGAGACACGTCCCGAGGCGATCCGACTGCGCATCGCCGCATCGGATCTGATGGACGGAGTGCTCCCGGGGGACTCGATGGCGGTGAACGGGGTCTGCCTCACCGTCGTGGATCCCACCCCGGAGGGGTTCGACGCCGACGTCATGCAGGAGACAATGCTTCGCAGTTCACTCGGTGACCTTCAACCCGGAAATGCGGTGAATCTTGAACGCGCGGTCCGTGCATCGGATCGACTGGGTGGACACATCGTGCAGGGCCATGTGGACTGCACGGGAACGATCGCGTCGATCGATGCGCGCGAGGACTGGACCGTGGTGCGTATCGAGGTGCCAGAGAGAATGACTCGGTACATGGTGGAGAAGGGTTCGGTCTGCGTCGACGGCGTATCGTTGACCGTCGTGACTGTTGACGGTAGCGGTTTCACCGTGGCACTCATCCCCACGACTCTCGCCGAGACCACCCTGGGTACTCGGAATGTGGGAGATCGGGTCAATATCGAGGTCGATGTTCTCGCCAAGTACGTCGAGAGACTGCTGGAGTCCCGATGATCCCAGCCGATGAGCTCTTCGCCGCACCAGCGGACACGTCGACGGACACGCACGTGGAAGCCATCCCACCCACTGTGGGCGGAGACGTCCGACTCGACTCGATCGAGGATGCCCTTGCGGCGTTGCGTGCGGGCAAGCCGATCATCGTGATCGACGACGCGGATCGGGAGAACGAAGGTGACCTCATCTTCGCCGCTCAGATGGCCACACCGGAACTCGTCGGTTTCATGATCCGACATACCTCGGGGTACGTCTGCGTGGGAATGATCGGCGAAGATCTCGATCGCCTCGGCCTGCCGCCTATGACCGCAGTGAATGAGGATCGCAAGGGCACCGCCTACGCAGTCTCAGTCGACGCACGCGATGTGGCGAGTACGGGAATCTCCGCGGTCGACCGCGCGCTCACCATCAAGGTGCTCTCCGACAGTGCCACCGAGCCCTATGAACTCACACGACCCGGTCACGTGATGCCTCTGCGCGCCGTTCCCGGTGGTGTGCTGCGCCGAGCCGGGCATACCGAGGCGGCGGTGGACCTCACCAGGATGGCGGGACTCAATCCGGCGGGGGCCCTGTGCGAGCTGGTCAATGACGACGGATCGATGATGCGTGCCCCGCAGTGCCGGGACTTCGCGGACGAGCACGGACTCGTCCTCATCTCCATCGAGGACCTGATCCGCTTCCGTCGGCGCCATGAATCGCAGATCGAGCGCGTTGCGATTGTTCCCCTGCCCACGGAATTCGGCACCTTCTCGGCCCATGGGTATCGCAGCACGATCGACGGATCGGAGCACGTCGCGCTCGTCGTGGGGGAGATCGGGGATGGAGGGGACGTCCTCGTCCGCGTGCACTCGGAATGTCTGACCGGCGATGTCTTCGGGTCCCTTCGGTGTGACTGTGGACCGCAGTTGCACGCGGCCATGCGCCACGTAGCGGAAGGGGGCCGCGGGGTGGTGCTCTACGTCAAGGGCCACGAGGGACGTGGAATCGGGCTGCTGGACAAGTTGCGCGCGTATGCGCTGCAGGACACCGGCCGCGACACAGTCGATGCCAACCTCGACCTGGGACTCCCGGCGGATGCACGTGACTACGGAACGGGTGCTCAGATCCTCGTCGACCTTGGTGTGCGCTCGATGCGACTCCTGACGAACAACCCCGCCAAGCGGGCGGGTTTGGAGGGGTACGGACTCACGATCAGTGAGCGTGTACCGCTGGTGATCGACAGCAACGATCACAACCGGGAGTACCTCCAGACCAAGGTGACCCGGATGGGCCATGAGCTCGGCACCCCCGGGAGGGAATCATGAGCGGGGCGGGACGTCCGGCCGCCGGTGCTGCACCGGTGGATGCGCGGGTGGCCCTCCTTGCGGCGTCATGGCACGACCAGGTGATGGATGGGCTTATCGCAGGAGCAACGCGCGCGTGTGAAGACTCCGGAGCTCGGTGGGAACTGATCTGGGTACCGGGCAGTTTCGAATTGCCGCTGGCCTGCGCCACTGCGGCGGCCACAGGTCGATTCGACGCGCTGGTGGCACTCGGGGTCGTCATTCGCGGAGGAACACCGCACTTCGACTATGTCTGCCGTGCGGCAACCGACGGAATCACCCGTGTGGGCCTGGACTCCGGCGTGCCCATCGGCTTCGGGTTGCTGACCTGTGACACCGAGCAGCAGGCACTCGATCGGGCCGGTCTGCCTGACTCCTCGGAGGACAAGGGAGCCGAGGCAACCCATGCCGCCCTCGCCATGGTGGGTGTGATTCGCGCCCTAGGCTAGGTGTGTGAAGACATTCGACGATCTCTACATCGAACTGCGCGACAAGTGCGCTCGACGTGACCCGGACTCCAGCACGGTGCGTCTCGTGGACTCCGGTGTGCACGCCGTCGGCAAGAAGGTCGTTGAGGAAGCTGCCGAGGCCTGGATGGCGGCTGAGCATGAGTCCCCGGAGCGAGCAGCCGAGGAGATCTCCCAGTTGCTCTACTTCACGCAGGTCTTGATGATCGCTAGCAACATCACTTTGGACGACGTCTACCGGAGGATGTGACGATGCTGCGCGTCGCCGTACCCAACAAGGGTCAACTCGCCGAGCCTGCCCGCGCCATGTTGCAGGAGGCCGGTTACCTGCGAGGTGCGGGTCTCCGTGACTTGAACATCCACGACCCGGAGAACGATGTCGAGTTCTTCTTCCTCCGTCCGCGCGATATCGCGCTCTACGTGGGGGAGGGCACCCTCGACCTCGGTATCACCGGCAAGGACATGCTGCTCGACTCTCAGGCCCAGGCGGAGCAAGTCATCCCCCTTGGTTTCGCACCCTCAACCTTCCGCCTCGCTGCACCCGCAGCCACGGCGAAGAAGCCCGAGGATCTCAGTGGACTGAGAGTTGCCACGAGCTACGCAGGGTTGCTCGAGGAATGGGTCCAGCGCACTTCGATCGACGTGCGCATCGTGCACCTGGATGGTGCGGTCGAGAATGCGGTCGCCCTCGGGGTGGCGGACGCAGTCGCCGATGTCGTGGCGACGGGCACCACTCTGCGTCGTGCTGGACTCGAGTTGATCGGCGAACCGATCCTCGTCTCCGAAGCGCTGCTGATCCGGCCGCGTGGGGCACACGATCAGCCGGCGGTCGATACCTTCGTGCGCCGGCTGCACGGTGTGATGGTGGCGCGCTCCTACGTTCTCGTCGACTACGACATCCCCAACCAGCACCTCGAGCAGGCGTGTGCGGTGACTCCAGGCTTCGAATCTCCGACGGTGTCCCCGTTGCATGACCCGCAGTGGTCCGCTGTGCGTGCGATGGTGCCGAGTGTCGATGTGCATCGGATCATGGATGAGCTGTACGACCTCGGAGCGCGGGGGATCCTCGTGACCGACATTCACGCCTGTCGCCTGTGATCGACCTTCAGGGGTCGGCGTATCGCGACGACGATGGGTCCGCCGATCCGACCGTGCGCGCCCTCCTGTCAACCGGTGACGGCAACGCGATCGCGGAGACACTGAAGGCATCGCGACTCCTCGTCGCGGTGGTCGCGCGCCTGGACGTGGGTGACGAGGACGGCCGGGAACAGGACTCGCATATGGCCCTGGTCTCCATGCTCAACGAGCGCGGCGAACGCGGCCTCCTCGCCTTCACGGGCACCGATTCCCTGGCCGCGTGGGACCCGGAGGCCCGGCCCGTCCCGGCACCTGCCACCGCGATCGCCCACGCGGCGCTCGACGATGGAGCGGCGGCGGTCGTGGTGGACGTGGCAGGGCCGCACCAGGTCGTGATTCCCCGCGAAGTCCTGGTGGACTGGTGCGCGGACACGGGCGGCGCGGGCGGCTGGTAGCCTCTCTGCTCCTGACCACACGGTCATGTAAGCGGGGTTTCCCCCACCTGCCGGCGCCCGCGTCGGCCAGGTCGGAACGGCACAACGTGCCGTGAACCTTGCCTGCATAGGAACGGAAGACGTCCGTCCCTGGGGAATATGTGAGCAAGGAGGCGCCATCAGCGTCGAAGTCCGAATCAACGACCGCATTCGCGTTCCCGAGGTACGTCTCGTTGGACCCAACGGTGAACAGGTCGGAATAGTGCGTATTGAAGACGCACTCCGGCTCGCGGTGGAGGCCGATCTCGATCTCGTCGAGGTGGCACCCATGGCGAAGCCTCCGGTCTGCAAGCTGATGGATTTCGGGAAGTTCAAGTACGAGGCAGCCGTCAAGGAGCGCGAATCCCGCAAGAACCAGACGCACACGGTCATCAAGGAGATGAAGTTGCGTCCGAAGATCGACTCGCATGACTATGAAACGAAGAAGGGTCATGTGGAGCGGTTCCTGCGGGCCGGGGACAAGGTCAAGATCACGATCATGTTCCGCGGGCGTGAGCAGAGCCGTCCCGAACTGGGTCTGCGGTTGTTGGCAAGGCTTGCGGAGGATGTCGAGGAACTCGGTTTCGTCGAGGCCACTCCTAAGCAGGACGGACGCAACATGCTCATGGTTCTTGCCCCCCACCGACGCAAGTCGGAGGGAAGCAAGAGGGTGACCACAGATGGCGATGAGGAAGAGCGCGACAGCGCCTGACAGAAGGCTTCCGGGCCAGCACGGTTCGGACGAGTGAAGAGGACTAGAGGATGCCGAAGCAGAAGACGCACAGTGGTGCGAAGAAGCGTTTCAAGGTGACCGGCTCGGGGAAGATCACCCACGAGCAGGCCAACCGCCGCCACTTGATGGAGGTCAAGTCCTCCAAGCGCACGCGTCGGCTCATGGCGGACGACGTCGTATCCAAGGCCGACGTCAAGAAGGTCAAGAAGCTCCTCGGTCGCTGATCCACCCCGAAACGTTCGTAGGAAGGACAAGTCATGGCACGCGTCAAGCGTTCAGTGAATGCTCGAAAGAAGCGCCGCGAGATGCTCGAGCGCGCATCCGGATACCGGGGGCAGCGTTCGCGTCTGTACCGCAAGGCCAAGGAGCAGGTCACGCACTCGCTCGTGTACGCCTATGCGGATCGCCGCACGCGCAAGGGTGATTTCCGTCGGTTGTGGATCCAGCGCATCAACGCCGGTGCCCGCGCCAACGGCATCACCTACAACCGGTTCATCCAGGGCCTGAAGGCTGCGGGTATCGAGGTCGATCGGCGCATGCTCGCCGAGCTCGCGGTCTCGGATCCGGCTGCGTTCGCCTCGCTGGTGGACGTGGCACGCGCAGCGGTTCCCGCGAACTAGCCCGCTTGGACTCGATCACCTCAACCCGCTCACCGCGGGTGGCACGTGCTCGCGCGCTCACGACGCGTGCCGGGCGCCGTGAGTCGGGCCTTTTCCTCGTGGAAGGCCCCGTCTGTGTGGCTGCGGCGATCACCGCCGGTATCTGCGAGGAAGTGTGGGCGACGGAATCAGGCGCGCGACTCATTGATGCGACTCCCGATGTCGAGATGTCGGATCGGGTGTCGGCAGTCATCAGCGAGACCGAGAACCCCCAGGGCGTCGTCGCCATCTGTCGCCAACCCCAGAGGGACCTTGACTCCGTGTGCTCGCGGCCGGGGCCACTCGTGTGGGCGGACGGCGTCTCCGATCCAGGGAATCTCGGCACAATCATCCGGACGGTGTGGGCCCTCGGCGCGGCCGGTGTGGTGACGAGCAATCGCGGGGTGGATCCGTTCAATGGCAAGGTCGTGCGCGCTTCGGCAGGTGCCATCTGCGAGGTCCCTGTCGTTCCCGATGTTCCGATCGACGATGTCATCACGGCCCTGGATGCGCATCAACGACCCATCGTGGTTCTCGCAGGGGAGGCCGAACGTGATGTCTTCACGGTCCTCCGTGGCGCGGAGGTGACCGGGCGTGCGTGCTGGGTTGTCGGGTCTGAGTCGCATGGAGTCAGTCCCGAGCTTCGCGCACGCGCTCACCTCGCGGTGGGTATTCCCATTCCGGGCGGGGCTGAGTCGCTCAACGCGGGTGTCGCAGCATCGGTAGCCCTCTACGCAGCGTGGGACCACCTCGGACCGTGGGCCTAGCAGGGCCGACACGCTCGCGTCGCGAGGTGATACGTGACTCGATTTGAGAGACTGAGATCGCTTCGAAGGGATGTGTCATGACCTACATCACACTGCCGATGATCGACGAGACCGGCTACGTGGTTCTCGATCGCTACGACCAGGCTCAGGACCCGCGCGAGTGGGAGAACCTGATCTACGTCGATTGGAAGTCCTCGGGTGATACCCGATTCGCGCCGCTGGCCAGCGCCTACGGCGACATCGAGTGTGATGGATTCTGGAACCACAACCCGCCGAAGACCGATAAGGACGGCGTGTGGGTGACAGAGAACGTCGCGATCGCACCGCGCTTGACCGCGCGTGCACAGGAGCCGGGGGTCAACATCGGCCGCTGCCGGGTGATCGAACTGCAACCGAATACGTATGGCGAGGCCCTCTACAACCTGCACCGTGATGACAACAACCGGTTGAATCCGGAGGGCACGGGGTGGATCGTTCGCGCGTTCTTCAACCTCACCGACAATCCGGACTCGGTGATGATCCTGCGTTCGGACAAGGAGGATCCGAGCACGGAGATCCGCCTGCCTCTTCCTGCCGGTCAACAGCTGGTGCTCGACACCCAGCGCTTCTATCACGCGGTGTGGCACCCGGGGAATGAGCCGCGGTACTGCCTCATCACCTCGTACGAGTCCGGCCCCGGCCTGCAATCGTGGATGGATGGGTATCACCCGGTGAATCGGATTGCCAACCACCCGATCGACCCGCAGGTGCAGGCCGAGGGGGAGGCGTTGGCACAGGCCAAGCGCGATGCACGTGCCGCGGCGTTGGCAGCGCAGGGAAAGGATCCCCGGTTCGGCGACGGCAGCATGCAGGTCGCCGAGAAGGGATCCGGCGGCATGGAGGTACTGTCGGAAGCGTGAGCGTCGCACCCGTCAGCGTCCCCTACAGCGCCGTACTGGATGCCCTCGAAGCCGAAGCACTCCACATCTATCGGGAGACGGCTGCGGCATTCCGCAATCCGGTCCTGCTCTACAGCATCGGGAAGGACTCCTCGGTCCTGCTGCACCTCGCCCTGAAGGCGTTCGCCCCTGCACCGCTGCCGTTCCCGATCATGCACATCGACACCGGATGGAAGTTCCGGGAGATGATCGAGTTCCGCGACCGGCGCGCGGCAGAACTGGGCCTGGACCTGCGCATTGCACAGAATCGCGAGGCGATCGAGCAGGGTGTCACCCCGTTCACGCACGGAACGCACGAGTACACCCGCCTGATGAAGACGGTGGCGCTGCGCGAGGGCATCGACCGATACGGGTTCGATGCAGCGATCGGCGGTGCGCGTCGTGATGAGGAGCGCAGTCGAGCCAAGGAGCGCATCTTCTCCCTGCGCGAGCCGGGCCACCGGTGGGATCCGCGCAAGCAGCGTCCGGAGTTCTGGCGCACCGCGAACACCACATTGGCACCGGGACAGACGATGCGCGTGTTCCCGCTGTCCAACTGGACCGAGTTGGACGTGTGGCGCTACATCCAGCGGGAGAACATTCCGATTCCCGAGCTGTATTTCGCCAAGCCGCGGCCGGTGGTCGAGCGCGACGGGGTGTTGATCTGCGTCGACGATGATCGTTTCCCGCTGGCTCAAGGCGAGCAGGTCCAGATGCGCTCGGTGCGCTTCCGCACCCTGGGCTGCTACCCGCTCAGTGGCGCGACGGAGAGCACTGCGGACAACCTCGTCGACCTCATCGCGGAGATGGAGGAGTCCAACATCTCCGAGCGCGCCGGACGCCTGATCGATGGTGAAGGTGGCGGCTCGATGGAGGCCAAGAAGCAGGAGGGGTACTTCTGATGTCGATCACCCCGATCCTGCACCTGGTCACGTGCGGCTCCGTCGACGACGGGAAGTCCACGTTGATCGGCCGGCTCCTAGCCGAGACCGACAGCGTGCCGATCGATCAACTCGAATACGCGCGGCGCACGCGCCGCGGTGGATCCACGATCCCGGTGGGGGAGATCGACTCCTCGCTCTTGACCGACGGACTCGAGGCCGAGCGCGAGCAGGGCATCACGATCGACGTCGCCTACCGTCACATGAACCTGCCCAACGGGCGCCGCGTGCTGATCGCGGACTCGCCCGGGCACGAGCAGTACACCCGCAACATGGCCGTGGCGGCCTCCAACGGCGATGTGGCGATTCTGTTGGTCGATGCGGCCCGTGGGGTGCGCCCGCAAACCCATCGGCATCTCACGGTCTGCGCGCTCATGGGTGTTTCGACGATCGTGCTTGCCGTCAACAAGATGGCCCTCGTCGGATACGAGCACGCGTCCTTCGAAGAGATCGTCGGCGTCGTGAAGACCACTGCGGCACGCCTGGGGATCGACGACCTCGTCGCCGTGCCGGTCAGTGCCTTCGCGGGGGACAACATCACCCGTCGTACCCACTCCATGCCCTGGTACACCGGTCCGAGCCTGTTGGAGTTCCTGAGCGACTGGGAGCCACCGGCCCGCCCCGATGTCGAACCACTGCGATTCCCGGTCCAGTACATCGTGCGCGCGGAGGGGAATTTCCGCGGATACGCCGGCACCGTGGTGTCCGGCACGCTGCAGAGCGGACAGAAGGTGGTCGTTGCCGATTCCGGTCGCTCCGCCATCGTCGATCGCATCGTGACCCTCGACGGTGACATCGAC
>JBJTBD010000042.1:0-8166 GCA_046091195.1 Actinomycetota bacterium | reverse complement strand
CGCGGGGTCGGGTGTACTCAGCCGGCCGAACACGTTGCCTTTTCGATCCACCCGGGCTGGGCGGGGGCACCATCCGTGGCACCCCCGGCGACGCCCGCCTGCGCGATGGCCGGCACCACGTCGAGCCCCTGGGTGATGGTGCCCCACACGGTGTAACCCGGGGGGAGGGTCGTGTCCTCGTAGACGAGAAAGAACTGGGATCCCGCGGTGCCGGGGCCGGCGTTCGCCATGGCCACCGTGCCCGCCGGGTAGTTCACGCCTTCCGAGCTGGGCAGGTTCTCATCGGGCAACGCGTAGCCCGGGCCGCCTGTGCCATTACCGGCCGGGTCACCGCACTGGAGAACGAAGATCCCCTCGGTGGTGAGCCGGTGGCAGGTCGTCGAGTCGTAGAAGCCCTCATTCACCAGGAATTCCGCCGAGGCGACGGTGCGTGGTGCTGCGTCGGCGAGCACGTCGATGACGATGTCGCCACAGTTCGTCGCGAAGGTGATGCTTCCGGCCTGCGGGTCTCCGGCGGGCGCCGCATCCCAGGAGAGGGTGTCGGCCCGCGGTGTCCCGGGCTCATCACACGCCAGCACCGACGGATCGGTCGCCGCAGTCGGGGTGGCGGCCTCCGAGGGTGCGTCGGCCACGGTGTCGTCGGGGCGCAGCGAGATTCCGGCCCAGACCAGGGCGCCGACGACGAGGACGGCGACCGTCGCGATGGCGATCACCCGTTGGCGCGTACGACGCCGGCTGGCCTCGTGTGCTCGCCGTTCCTGCTGGCGCTCGTACTTTGCGCGCGCCAGCTCCCGCTCTCGCTTGTTATTCGTCATCGGTGTGCCTCCGCTTCGGCGAGAGTGTAGGTCGTGAGGATTAGGCTCCCCAGCAGGTGGTGACGACGGGAGAACGCGTGCTGATCACTGGGTTCCCCGCGGGTGCGTGGGCCACGAACTGCTACGTCGTCGCCTCGGGTCCGGGGGAGCCGTGCCTGATCATCGATCCGGGCCAGGATTCGATCGACGGGGTCACCGATGTCATCCGGGAACATCGGCTTGTGCCGGCGGCCATCCTGCTCACTCACGGACACATCGACCACGTATGGAGCGTCGCCCCGCTGAGTCATGATTTCGGAATCCCGGCTCTCATCCACGCCAACGACCGCTACCGCCTCGTCGATCCGGCGGGGACATCGTTCGCCGCTGCCCGAGACCACGTGCTGGCGATGACGAAGAACTCCCTGGAGCTGACCGAACCGGATGAGATCAGGACATTCGATACCGATGGCTCACTGGAGGTGGCCGGTCTGACGATGACGGTGCGCCACGCTCCCGGACACACCGAGGGATCCGCGGTGTTCGAGTTCGATCGCGAGGAGCCGGTGATGTTCTCAGGTGACCTCCTCTTCGCCGGTTCGGTGGGGCGTACGGACCTCCCTGGCGGTGATCCGACAGCAATGCGCGCGAGTCTCCATCGGGTCATCCTGTCCGCCCCGGACTCCATGATCGTGATGCCGGGTCACGGGCCGCAGACCACCATCGGGGACGAGCGGGCGAGCAACCCCTATCTGCGGGAACCCGGCATGGACGTCGCGGCGAGGGGCCTATGACCGAGCTCCAGGCACCGAAGGGGGTTCCCGAGTACTTCCCGCCGCGGTCCCAGGCATTCCTCCGCGTACGCGAGGCGCTGTCCGCACCCGCCGAGCAAGCCGGATACGAGTACGTCGAGCTCCCGGTGTTCGAGGACACCGCGCTCTATGTCCGCGGTGTGGGGGAGTCCACCGATGTCGTGTCGAAGGAGATGTACACCTTCGAAGACCGCGGTGGACGGAGCCTCTCGCTGCGACCGGAGGGAACCGCCGGGGTCATGCGGCTGGTCATCGAGCATCGCCTTGATAAGGGTCAACTCCCGGTCAAGCTCTGGTACGCGGGTCCGTTCTTCCGCGCCGAGCGCCCGCAGTTGGGTCGGTATCGGCAACTCCAGCAGGTGGGGATCGAGGCCATCGGGGTCGACGATCCAGCGCTCGACGCCGAGGTCGTGGCACTCGCGGATGAGGCGTACCGACGTCTCGGCCTCCAGCGCTACATCCTCCATCTGACATCGCTCGGCTGTGCTACCTGTCGTCCGGGGTATCGCGCGTTGCTGCAGCAGTTCCTCGCCGGTATCGACCTTGACGACGCCACCCGCGAGCGCGCGAACCTCAACCCGCTGCGCGTTCTCGATGACAAACGCGAGGACGTGCAGCGCCAACTCATGGACGTACCTGTGATGGTGGATCACCTGTGTGTGGACTGCCGGACCCACTACGACGCCACTCGTTCCTTCCTCCGCGACATGGGTGTGTCGTGGCAGGAAGCGCCACGGTTGGTGCGCGGATTGGATTACTACACGCGAACGGCATTCGAATTCACCCATGAGCTCCTGGGTGCGCAATCCGGGATCGGTGGCGGGGGCCGGTACGACGGCCTCATGCAGTCACTCGGGGGCGACTCGCTGTCGGGCATCGGCTTCGGGCTCGGCACGGATCGAACCCTGCTCGCCTGCGAGGCCGAGGGAATCGAGATTGGCGGGGCTCCGCGCGTCGAGGTGTTCGCCGTCGCCATCGGAGACGAGGCCCGGCATGTCGCCGCCCGGTTGCTCACGGAGTTCCGTGCGCGTGGGGTGAGTGCGGACATGGCCTTCGGTTCACGTGGTCTCAAGGGTGCGATGAAGGCGGCCGACCGCAGCGGTGCACCGATCGTCCTTGTCATCGGGGACGCCGAGGTGGCCGCATCCACCGTCCAGGTCAAGGACATGGCGACCGGGGAACAGGCTCCCGTGTCGCGCACCGAGGTCGTGAGCGAGGTGCACGCCCGTCTGGGTCGCTTGGCATGATGAGCCGCTGACCGAACGGAGACCACGTGTACAGAGACGCGGGTGCAGGCACCCTGCGCACCTCGGATGCTGGGCGACGAGTGACCCTCGCCGGCTGGGTGGCGAGTCGCCGTGACCACGGCGGGGTGGCCTTCATCGACCTCCGCGATGCCACCGGCCGCGTGCAGGTCGTCATCAAGGACCCAGCGGTCGCGCACGAGCTCCGTGATGAGTACTGCGTCTCCGTGGCAGGTTCGGTTGAGGTCCGACCCGAGGGGAACGAGAATCCCGACCTGCTGACCGGGGGTATCGAGGTCATCGCCGACACCGTCGACGTCCTCTCGGCCGCGGCCCCTCTGCCCTTCCCGATCGACGATCGAAGTTCGGTGGGCGAGGAAGCACGATTGCGGCACCGCTACCTCGATCTCCGACGCGCGGCCATCGGGGACAACATCCGGATGCGCTCGCAGGTCAATCGCATCTGCCGCGACGAGCTGCTGGCGCGCGATTTCCTCGAGATCGAGACACCGACTCTCACGGCATCAACCCCCGAGGGTGCCCGCGACTTCTTGGTTCCGGCCCGTTTGCAGCCGGGGAGCTGGTACGCCCTCCCGCAGTCGCCGCAGCTGTTCAAGCAGTTGCTCATGGTGGCCGGCATGGAGCGTTACTTCCAGATCGCTCGCTGCTATCGCGATGAGGACTTCCGTGGAGATCGCCAACCCGAGTTCACGCAGCTCGACATTGAGATGTCCTTCGTCGAGCAGGAGGACGTGCTCGACGTGGGCGAGGCCATCGTGCGCTCCCTCTGGAAGCAGATCCTCGGCGTCGAGATCGGAGCGATTCCCCGCATGACCTACGCGGAGGCGATGTCGCGCTACGGAACGGACAAGCCCGACCTCCGCTTCGGCTGCGAACTGGTGAACCTCACCGAGTACTTCGCGAACACCCCATTCCGGGTCTTCCAGGCTCCGTACGGGGGTGCCGTGGTGATGCCTGGTGGCGCGGACCAGCCACGTCGCCAGTTCGACGCATGGCAGGAGTGGGCGAAGCAGCGGGGAGCCAAGGGCCTTGCCTACGTCATCGTGGAGAACGATGGAACTCTCGGTGGTCCTGTGGCGAAGAACCTCAGTGACGCGGAACGTGAGGGGCTCATCGCTGCCACGGGCGCTTCGCCCGGCGATTGCGTCTTCTTTGGAGCAGGTAGGCCGACTGATGCCCGGGCACTGCTCGGTGCGGCTCGGCTCGAGATCGGCCATCGAGTCGGACTCATCGACGAGAAGCAGTGGTCCTTCCTCTGGGTGATCGATGCCCCCATGTTCGAGCAGGTCGACGAGGCGGATGGCAGCCTCGGCTGGACCGCTGTGCATCATCCGTTCACCTCACCGAACCTCGAATGGCGCGACACCTTCCACACCGCGCCGGATGAGGCGTTGGCCTGGGCCTACGACATCGTATGTAACGGGAACGAGATTGGTGGCGGATCGATCCGTATCCACCAACGGGAGATCCAGGAGAAGGTGTTCGCGCTTCTCGGAATGGATGCGGCCGAACAGGAGAGCAAGTTCGGGTTCCTGCTGGAGGCGTTCAAGTACGGGCCGCCGCCGCACGGGGGGATCGCATTCGGTCTGGACCGCGTCTGCATGCTCCTCGCGGGTGCGAGCAGCATTCGCGACGTCATCGCGTTCCCGAAAACCGGTGGCGGGCAGGATCCCCTAACGGGCGCCCCGACACGGATCACGTCGAAGCAACGCGCCGAGGCCGGTATCGATGCGCCTGCTCAGAACACGTCTCCCTGACTCCCACGTGAACTCCTAGGCTGCTGAGATGAGCCTGTTCGAGGAGTCGCTGTCGCCGAATCGACCGGGTGCACCCCTCGCGGTGCGGATGCGGCCCCGGTCCGTCGACGAAATCGTGGGGCAGGCGCGTGCCTTGGCACCGGGCTCGGCACTTCGGACACTGCTGCAGCCTGGTGATGCGTCGGTATCGGTCATCCTGTGGGGCCCGCCGGGCACCGGAAAGACGACCTTGGCCACCGTGATCTCCTCGACATCCGGTCGAGCGTTCGCAGAGCTGTCCGCCGTCACCGCGGGAGTCAAGGATGTGCGCGACGTTATCGATCAGGCGCGCGAGAGGCTGGAGTTGCACGGACGGGGCACGGTGCTGTTCGTCGACGAGGTGCATCGATTCAGCAAGAGCCAGCAAGACGCGTTGTTGCCCGCGGTTGAGAACGGGTGGGTGACACTGGTCGCGGCTACCACGGAGAACCCCAGCTTCTCGGTGATCGCGCCGCTTCTGTCTCGGAGCGTCATCGTGACCCTGGAGCCCCTGGGTGATGCCGATGTCCGCGCGCTGGTCGAACGCGCGGTCTCGGACCCCCGCGGACTCGGGGGCCGCGTCATCGTGGATGACGATGCGATCGATGTGCTGGTACGCATGAGTGCTGGGGATGCGCGACGTGCCTTGACGGCGCTGGATGCCGCGGCACTGGGTTCCCCGGGCACCATCGATGTCGCGGCGATCGAAGCCGCCGTGATGCACGTTGCAGTCCGCTACGACAAGGACGGCGACCAGCACTACGACGTGATCAGCGCCTTCATCAAGAGCGTGCGAGGGAGCGATCCCGATGCCGCAGTGCACTATCTCGCGCGCATGATCGCTGCGGGGGAGGACCCTCGATTTATCGCCCGACGCCTGATGATCCTGGCCAGTGAGGACATCGGAATGGCGGATCCCTCCGTGCTGCCTGCTGCGGTTGCAGCAGCACAGGCGGTTGCGATGATCGGCATGCCGGAGGCGCGCATCATCCTTGCCCACGTGACCATTCAGGCGGCCCTCGCTCCCAAGTCCAATGCCGTGATCGTGGCGATCGACGAGGCACTCGGCGACGTCAACCGAGGTCGGATCGGGACCGTGCCTGCTCACGTGAGGGATGCGCATTACCCCGGCGCGGCCGGCCTCGGCCATGGCGCGGGCTACGTCTACCCCCACGACATTCCCGAGGGTGTCGCAGTCCAGCAGTACCTCCCCGAGGAACTCCGCGAACGCGACTATTACCGACCGAGCGAGCACGGGGCGGAAGCCCGCTGGTCCGAAGTCCTCGAACGCCTGGACGAACTACGTGGCGGAGGGGCCTCCGACGCTCATTAGGCTTCGGGCATGCGGCGTCTTCTCTGGCTTGGTGTCGGCGCCGCCGTGGGTGTGTACGCCTATCGACGCGGCCAGCAGTGGTGGATCGACACCCGCGAACAGGGTGTCACGGTGACAGTGCAGCAGTTGAGTGAGGCCGCGATGAGCCTCGCCGCGACCGTCGGTCGTGCGGCACAGGGCTCAGGTGACACTGTCGTGCGCGCGCGTATCCCAGGGCGTGCAGCAGCATCGGTTGTTCGGGGAGGTGCGGATGGACTCCGCTGAGATTCGCAGCCGGTTCCTCCGCTTCTTCGCCGACCGTGGCCACCAACTGGTCCCGTCCGCGTCCCTTCTCTTGGACGACCCGACCCTGCTCTTCGTCAACGCGGGGATGGTTCCCTTCAAGCCGTATTTCCTCGGTGAAGCGCCACCGCCCTACCCCCGGGCGACGAGTGTGCAGAAGTGCGTGCGCACCCTCGACATCGAGGAGGTGGGCAAAACCACGCGGCACGCCTCCTTCTTCCAAATGGCGGGGAACTTCTCCTTCGGGGATTACTTCAAGGAGGGTGCGATTCCGCTCGCATGGGAGTTGCTCACCTCGTCGCAGGACGCAGGCGGCTTCGGTTTCGAGCCCGATCGCCTCTGGGTCACCGTCTACCTCGATGACGACGAGGCGATCGATATCTGGCACCGCACGGTGGGACTGCCACTCGACCGGATCCAACGCCGTGGGCAGGTCGACAACTACTGGTCGATGGGTGTCCCCGGACCCTGCGGTCCGTGCTCGGAGATCTACTACGACCGTGGCCCCGACCATGGCGCACCGGGTGGTCCGATCGCGGATGAGAACCGCTACCTCGAAGTGTGGAACCTAGTGTTCATGCAGTACGCCCGAGGGGAGGGTGCGGCGAAGGAGGGGTACCCGGTCCTCGGCGAGCTCCCCGCCAAGAACATCGACACGGGCATGGGCCTGGAGCGCATGGCCGCATTGCTGCAGGGTGTCGACAACATCTACGAGATCGATACTACGCGCGGCATCCTCGACCGTGCGGCGGAACTCACCGGCGCCCGGTACGGATCCAACCCACGCAACGACATCATGTTGCGGGTCGTTGCCGATCATTCGCGCACCTGTGCGTTCCTCATCGGCGACGGCGTCGTCCCCGGGAATGAGGGACGCGGGTACGTCCTGCGCCGCCTCATGCGTCGGGTCATCCGGAATATGCGTCTCCTTGGATCCCAGGAGCCCACGATCGGTGAACTGATGGACACCACCATCGCGGTCATGGCCCCGCAGTATCCGGAACTCAACGACGAGGCGAAGCGCATCCACACGGTGTCCGTCAACGAGGAGGCCGCCTTCCTGCAGACCTTGAAGAACGGACTTGCGCTCTTCGAGTCAGCGGCGGCGAGTGTGCGCGGGAGCGGCGGGAAGGTGCTCGCGGGAGAGCAGGCCTTCGCCCTGCACGACACCTTCGGGTTCCCGATCGACCTCACGCTCGAGATGGCGTCGGAGGCGGGGCTCAGTGTGGACGAAGAGGGCTTCCGGTCGTTGATGTCCGAGCAGCGCGAGCGCGCCAAGGCCGACGCCCATGCTCGCAAGGCGGGATTCGCTGCGGCCACTGCCTACCGGGAGATCCTCGACACCGGGGGCGGCACGACCTTCGTGGGCTACGACACCGCGATCACCGACGCGCAGGTGCTCGGCATCGTGCGCGACGGCGAGTCGGTACCCGTTGTCTCCACCGGGGATCACGCCGAAGTCATCCTCGATCGCAGTCCGTTCTACGCCGAAGCTGGCGGTCAACTCGGAGACCACGGGCGGCTGACCCTCGGTGATGGCACCGTGTTCGTCGTCTATGACGTCCAAGCACCCGTGCCCGGTCTGTTCGTCCACCGCGGACGCGTGGAACACGGGGAGGTCACCGTGGGAGCCTCGGCGACGGCCGCGGTGGATGTCGAGCGGCGCAAGGCGATCTCGCGTGCACACACGGCGACCCACATGATCCACCGCGCGTTCCGCGAGCGGCTGGGAGAGACGGCAACACAGATGGGGTCGGAGAATGCGCCGGGTCGTCTCCGTTTCGACTTTCCGAACCCCGAGCCCGTCGCACCGTCCGTGCTCGGTGAAGTGGAGGACCGCGTCAATTCGCTGCTGATCGAGGACCTCGCCGTTTCCGCCGAGGTGATGTCCCAGGAGGAAGCGCG
>JBJTBD010000041.1:0-52428 GCA_046091195.1 Actinomycetota bacterium | reverse complement strand
GCTTTGACTTCGACTGCGGCTTCTAACGGGTCCCTCGCGACCGCGAGTTGCTCTCGGCAGATGTCCTGCGACGTTGCTTCGCGTGACGGGGTTCACTGATCGCGCATCACTCCGCCGAGTTTCGTCTGGTTCCGGCCTGGTCGCCCTCGTTCTGTCGGCGCTGCTAGCAACCCATGCGCTCCCGGCCTCAGCCACTCCCGTGCCAACCGCCGATTCCTCGCAGAGTGCGTGCGCAGCTTCCGGCGCTCAACCGAGGACGATTCCATCGCACCAAACGATCTTCGCCACCGTGAATCAGGCCATCGCCACACCCGCGCTGCAGACATGTGGCCTCGGGAGCACGGTGACCTACTCCCTATCTGCAAGACCCCCGGCGGGCATGAAGTTCGACGCGAAGACGGGCTCCTTGTCCGGCGCACCGACGTCGGCCACGGGACACACCTACGTGGTGACCGCTTAGGGAAAGACCGGGCAAAGCACGTCTTGACCCCCTCCAAGCTCCTCGACCCATGGGCACTCGCTACATTTGCCTCACCCGGGGAGCTCACGAGATCGGTGGGCTGAGAGGGCAGACGCTTCTGCCGACCCACTGAACCTGACCTGGGTAATGCCAGCGCGAGGGATGGTGGCCATGATCGTTCGACTCATCGGAGTAGTTGTCTGCGGCGCGTTGGTCGCCGCGTGCACGTCCTCAGCGCCGCAGACAGCGGAGCCGGGGAGCACGGTGCGCCTCCTCGCGCACGACTCCTTCCTGCTCAGCGACGAAGTGTTGGCATCGTTCACCGAGCAGACGGGCATCACCGTGGAGGTCCTTGCAGGCGGTGACGCAGGCTCCATGGTGGCCGGGGCGATCCTGGCTGCCGGCGCTCCCACCGCGGATGTCATGTTCGGTGCCGACAACACACTCGTGCACAAGGCGATCGACGCCGGAGTTTTCGAGCCCTACGAGGCAATGGAGCGCGGGGCTATCACCCCGGAGATCGCCGAATACCTCGACACCGACGCCGTCACGCCGATCGACTACGGCGACGTCTGCGTCAACATCGACGACGCATGGTTCGAACGCGAGGGACTCACCCCACCCGCATCGCTGGAGGATCTCACTGATCCTCAGTACAGAGACCTGCTCGTCGTGCAGGATCCGGCCACGTCCTCCCCCGGACTCGCCTTCCTGCTGGCCACCATCTCGCGATTCGCGAACACCTGGCCCGACTACTGGGCTGCAATGCGCGAGAACGGCGTCAAGGTTTCCGGCTCCTGGACCGACGCGTACTACTCGGATTTCACCCCAGCGGGCGGGGAACGTCCACTCGTCGTGTCCTACGCCACGAGCCCACCAGCGGAGATCGTGTTCGCAGAAGGCACCCCACCCGCCCGGCCTTCGACATCGGTGCTCACCGATGGGTGTTACCGGCAGATCGAGTACGCGGGAGTTCTAGCCGGTGCCGAGAACCCTGCGGGTGCACGGCTCCTCATCGACTGGTTGCTGAGTCAGAGGGTGCAGGAGGACATTCCGTTGAACATGTTCGTCTTCCCCGCGCGCTCGGATGCGCAGCTGCCACAGGTCTTCACCGACTTCGCAGCGCGGGTGGAAAAGCCTGAGCAGATACCTGCCGATCAGATAGCAGCGAACCTCGACGAATGGTTGGCGCGGTGGGACGAGATCCTGGGACGCTGACCGTCCCGGTCGCCCTCCGATACGCGTGGCTGGTGCCCGCGGGGTTCATCACCGTCTTCTTGGTCATCCCGATCGCAGTCCTGATCGGCGTGGTCGCAGACTCCGCAACCCTGACCGGACTCGTGGACCCGGGACTGTGGCGGGTGGCGGCGCTGGCAACAGCGCAGGCACTGGTCAGCGTCCTGCTGACACTCGTGATCGGCATCCCGGTCACCGGGCTGCTCTACCGATGCGACTTTCCAGGACGTCGCGGCCTGCTGGCGCTCGCGACGGTGCCGTTCGTATTGCCGACGGTGGTGGTGGCCCTGGCCCTGCGCACCCTGCTCGACGATGTGGTGCCCCAGGGACTCGGGCTCGTCCTGATCGCGCACGTGTACGTGAACCTCGCGGTGGTCATCCGCATCGTCGGCGCGCGCTGGTCGCGTGTTGATCCGAGGACCGTCGCGGTGGCGCGCACACTCGGTGCGTCCCCGCTCACAGCGCTGGGCACCGTGACCCTGCCTGCACTTAGATCCTCGATCGGAGCGGCTGCGGCGGTGGTGTTCGTTTTCTCGTTCACATCCCTGGGCATCATCGCTGTCGCGGGCGACGGGACCGTGCGCACTCTGGAGTCAGTGATCGTGCGGCGCACCGCGGTCCTCCTCGATTTCCCGGGGGCAGCCGCGGCCGCCGTACTCCAGGTGCTCGTGGTCACGCTCGTGATCGTGGTGACGGTACGAATGCGGTCCGCGCGGACCGTCGGGCGAACCTGGAACCCGCGTCCGGCAGCACGTCCGAGGACGCGCATCGGCATCCACGCATCCGCGATCGTGGTCGGAGTCCTCCTCATCGCGCCCCTGGCGACCATGGCGCTCGCGTCGGCGCGCGTGGACGGTGAATGGACGATCACCTGGTGGTCGGACCTGCTCAGCGGGAGCATCGGTGTCGGCTCACCGCGCAATGCCCTGGTCCGCAGTCTCGGTATCGCCCTCGCAACCGGGATCCTCGCGTCGGTCATCGGGGGTCTCGCCGCAGCCTCCGCCCACGCGCACCGCGCGGGTCGCACGGTCGCGGGAATAGGTCTCCTCCCGCTAGGCGTATCCGCCGCGACGTTGGGCGTCGGCACACTGCTCGCATTCGGACGCGACCCGGTCGACCTGCGCGCAACGGGTCTCCTCATCCCGATCGCGCACGCACTCGTCGCGGTTCCTCTGGTAATCGCGGTCGCGGCACCAGCCCTCACCGGGACCAGCCCGCGCCGCGGTCTGGTCGCTGCGACCCTCGGTGCACGCCCGCTACGCGCCTGGTGGACCTGCTACGGCCCTGTGCTGCGCGTGGTCATGATTGCCGCGGGCGGACTTGCAGCCGCGGTGTCCCTGGGTGAGTTCGGTGCTGCGTCGGTGCTGGCCCGTGCCGACTCCCCCACCGTGCCCGTGCTCATCGAACGCCTTCTCGGCCGACCCGGTGATGCCTCGTTCGGGATCGCTGCATGTCTTTCCGTGGTACTCATGGTCGTGACCCTCGTCCTCGTCGGTCTCATCGATCGGCTCGGCCGACGACAGGGGGTGGCAACGTGACCATCAGTGCCACGTCGCCCGAGCTCGTGCTCGACGGACTCGTCATCGGATACTCCGCACCACTGCGGGATCCGATCAGCGTGTCCGTCCAACCCGGTCGCATCCTGGGCATCCTCGGCCCGAGTGGGTGCGGGAAGTCGACATTGCTATCCACGATCGCGGGGATCGTGCCAGCACTCGGTGGTGATGTGTTCCTCGACGGTGAGCGGATCACAGACCTCCGCATCGACGCCAGGCGCGTTGGCCTGGTGTTCCAGGAGCCGCTGCTCTTCGACCACCTCTCCGTTTCCGACAACGTCGCCTACGGACTCCGACGCCAGGGTGTCCCGCGCTCGCAGGCGCGCGCACGTGCCCGGGAGTTGCTGTCCTGGATCGGCCTCCCGGACTTCGACGAACGCTCGGTCACCACCCTGTCGGGTGGGCAGGCGCAGCGGATCGCCCTGGCACGTGCGGTCGCACCGTCACCCCGGGCGCTACTCCTGGACGAACCCTTCAGCGCACTCGATGCGCCCCTGCGTCGTCGACTGGCACGTGAGACACGCGATCGGATCGAGTCGCTCGGCATTCCCGCGATCCACGTCACCCACGATCCAGACGAGGCCGCGCTCATCTGTAGCGAGATACTGTCCTGGTGACCAAGCCCTGGACGAAGGCACTGGATAGCGCCTATCTGCGTCTGGCGATCTTCACATCTGTTGCCGCGTTCGCTGCCTACGTCGTTGCCGAACTCATCCCCTACGCCGCGTCGGTCCCCGCCGCGATCACCGCGGTGGTCGGTGTTCGCGTGACCTTCCACAGTGCCATCAAGGAGTGTCTCTTCCAGGTCCTCGGCGCACTTCTGGGCGGCGCGATCGCACTCGGCATCGTGTCGCTAATCGGCAGCAATCCCATCGTGATCCTGCTGCTCGTCCTGCTGTCCTTCGCGATGGCGCGTCTCATGCGCATCGCCTCTCCGGAGGAATCCCCGTTCGTGGCGGCGAGTCTCGCCGTCACGGTGATCCTCGTCGTCGGCACGCACCTGACCACGGAACTCGCCGTCGAGAGGTTCCTCGGTGTGGCAGTGGGGGCGTTCTTCGCCCTCATCGCAACCCTGCTGACAGCACCGACGAAAGAGTCGCGAGCACTCCGCACCGAGATGGACGAGGTGCAGCAGGCGCTGAGCGCTCTGCTCAACCAGATCGCACAGGATCTGCGCGACGGTCTCACCCCCGCGATCGCGAGCACCCGCTTCGACGAGGCTGTGGACCTGCGCAACCGAGTGCTCGGCCTCGCCGTGCAGTTCGAAGATTTGAGTCGCAACCGCAAGTGGAATCCGCGCACCTCGGCAACGGACGTCGAACGCCTCGAGGCGATCATGTCGGCGAATCAGACGATGAGCGCACGCGTGTTGTCACTGGCGGCCGATCTGAGGGGCAACGGACCATCGAATCTGCCGCCCGCTGCGGTGAACCCCCTCGCGGACCTCATCGCCATGGCCGCGGAGAACGTCGCCGCGGAGGACCCGGCGACGTCCCTGGGTCGCACGGAGGCACACGAGGCCGTGCGCGGGGTCGACGCGACGGCGCAGATCGCCCTCATCGGCGGGATCGTCTCGCACGTGAACCGGATCAACCAGGCGTCGGCGACCGAAACCCCGCCGGATGACTAAAAGTCCGTGGCCGCCTCGGTCTCGGGCCCGGGCGGCCACGGACTTCTAGTCCACACCCGGATGCGCTTTCGCGCATCTCGACTAGTCGAGGGCAGCCAGGGCCGCCGCGTAATCGTCCGCATTGCGCCCTTCGCCGGGGCCATTCACGACCATCCAGCGGATAACGCCCTCCTTGTCGATGATGAAGGAGCCGCGCGTGGCGAAGCCCTTGTCCTCGAGGAAGACCCCGTAGGCCCGGGAGATATCCCCGTGCGGCCAGAAGTCGCTCACCAACTGGTGCTCGAGTTTCTCGGACTCGGCGAACACCTTCAGGGTGTAGGGCGAGTCACAGGACACGCTGAGGACCTCGGTGGTGTCGTTCTCAAACTCCGGCGCCCGATCCCGGATGGTGCACAGTTCCTGGGTGCAGAGCCCGGTAAAGGCGAACGGGTAGAACATCACGAGCACGTTCTTCTTGCCGCGGAAGTCGGAGAGGCGTACTTCGTCCCCGAACTGGTTCTTGGCAGTGAAATCCGGGGCCACCTGGCCGACGGCGAGAGTCGATTGCGACATGTCATACCTCCACGCGCGACGCTAGCGCTTGGAGCGTGGGGCGACCAACCGGGTCCCCTGCCAATCGGACCCCGCACTGATCGTGGTGGTCTGCTGGAGACCGGCGGTGGGTGCGGCATCCGAGATGTCCTCGGGTTCGACGTGCCCGTCGCGGCCGGGCTTGGGGGTCAGGAGCCACACCACTCCATGGTCGGCCAGTGGTCCGATCGCATCCACGAGGGCATCGACGAGATCACCATCGTCCTCGCGCCACCAGAGGACGACCACATCGACGACGTCCTCGAAATCCTCGTCGACGAGTTCGTCACCGACGATCGCCTCGATTCCGGAACGGAGACCCTCGTCGACGTCGGAGTCGTAGCCGAGTTCCTGCACCGTGAGTCCGGCTTCCAGGCCGAAACGACCAGCCCGTTCCCTGCCGTCTCCCGCGGACGCGGCCACATCTCTCCCCAGAGTAGGTGCCCGATTGATCGGGCTCAGGGGGTAGTCCACCGAAATGACGGCTCCTTGGCAAGCGCATCCGGACAATCTCTCGGCCCGAGGCGGGCATAAGTGCGCGGATGGGGAAGGATGGGAGCCATCGCAGCACGGCACCACCAGTGGCGGAGACCCCGATCGCTGGTCGAACGGAGGCCCACGTGACAACCCCCCGTGACCGAGACCCCCTCCTGGCCGGGGGCCTTCCCACGCAATATGTGGACGTTGATCCCGATGAAACCGGCGAGTGGCTGGACTCCTTCGACGCCCTCGTCGAACGCTCCGGCAACCAGCGGGCTCGCTACGTGATGCTCTCCCTGCTACGACGTGCGGCCGAACAGAACGTGGGTGTCCCCAGTCTGCGCAGCACCGACTACATCAACTCGATCCCGCCCGAGCGCGAGCCCTTCTTCCCCGGGGACGAGTACCTGGAGCGGGAGATCCGCAACATCATCCGCTGGAACGCGGCGATCATGGTCCACCGCGCGCAGCGACCCGGTGTGTCGGTCGGCGGCCACATCTCGACATATGCGAGTTCGGCGACCCTGTATGAAGTCGGGTTCAACCACTTCTTCAAGGGCCCCGACCACCCCGATGGCGCCGACCAGTTGTTCATCCAGGGGCACGCCTCACCCGGCATCTACGCACGTGCCTTCGTCGAGGGACGGCTGACCGAAG
This sequence comes from Actinomycetota bacterium, assembly GCA_046091195.1. GTDB lineage: Bacteria > Actinomycetota > Actinomycetes > S36-B12 > S36-B12 > VGCC01. Next base: position 45,839 of record JBJTBD010000041.1, on the reverse strand, counting down.
CCCAGATGGACGGATTCCGTCAGGAGTTGTCGCATCCCGCGGGCGGCCTACCGTCGTACCCGCACCCCCGCCTGATGCCCTGGTTCTGGCAGTTCCCCACCGTTTCCATGGGACTCGGCCCGCTCAACGCGATCTACCAAGCCCGCTTCAACAAGTATCTGACCCACCGGGGTATCAAGGACGTGTCTTCGCAGAAGGTCTGGGCGTTCCTGGGCGACGGCGAAACCGATGAGGTCGATGCGGTTGGTGCGTTGACGCTCGCGGCGCGCGAGGAGCTCGACAACTTGATCTTCGTCGTCAACTGCAATCTGCAACGACTCGACGGCCCCGTGCGCGGCAACGGCAAGATCATTCAAGAACTCGAGAGCCTGTTCCGCGGAGCGGGCTGGAACGTGCTCAAGGTCGTCTGGGGCCGCGGGTGGGATGAGTTACTCGCGGCCGACCGCGATGGCGCGCTCGTGAGCCTGATGAACAACACACCGGATGGTGACTTCCAAACGTATAAGGCTGAGAACGGCGCCTTCGTCCGCGAGCACTTCTTCGGACGCGATCCACGCGCCGCCAAACTCGTCGAAACCTGGACCGACGACGAGATCTGGTCACTCCAACGTGGTGGCCACGACTACCGCAAGATGTATGCGGCGTACGAATCCGCGGTGAATCACGCAGGGCAACCGACGGTGATCCTGGCAAAGACGATCAAGGGATGGACCCTCGGCTCGCATTTCGAGGCGCGCAATGCCACCCACCAAATGAAGAAACTCTCGGTGGAGGACCTGCGCGAGTTCCGGGATCGCCTATACCTACCAATTCCCGATTCCGCCCTCGACCCGTACCTGCCGCCGTACTACCACCCGGGCCCCGAGGATCCGAACATCCGGTACCTGATGGAGCGCAGGCGTCAACTCGGTGGATCACTGCCCACGCGGCGACGCACGTCACGTCCGCTTCCGCTCCCGCCGGACTCGCACTACGAGGTGATCCAGCGCGGGTCCGGCAAGCAACCCGTCGCCACGACGATGGCGTTCGTCCGACTGTTGAAGGACCTGATGCGCGACGAGGGGATCGGTGCCCGGATCGTGCCGATCATTCCCGACGAGGCACGCACCTTCGGCATGGATTCGCTCTTCCCCACAGCGAAGATCTACTCACCGCACGGGCAGCAGTACACGTCGGTGGACCGTGAGTTGATTCTCAGTTACAAGGAGTCCGAGACCGGGCAGATCCTGCATGAGGGCATCAACGAAGCGGGTTCGGTCGCATCGTTCACCGCGGTGGGGACGTCGTACTCGACGCACGACGAGCCGATGATCCCGATCTACATCTTCTACTCGATGTTCGGGTTCCAGCGCACGGGCGATGGATTCTGGGCCGCGGGTGACCAGATGGCGCGGGGCTGCGTCCTCGGCGCCACGGCGGGGCGCACCACCCTCAACGGCGAGGGCCTGCAGCACGAGGACGGTCACTCGCATCTCCTCGCGAGCACGAACCCGGCCGTGGTCGCCTACGACCCGGCGTACGGATACGAACTCGGGCACATCGTCCGCGACGGCCTGCGCCGCATGTACGGCCCGGACTCCGAGGATGTCTTCTACTACCTCACCGTCTACAACGAGCCGTACCCGCAACCCGCCGAGCCCGACGGGCTCGATGTCCCTGCGCTCCTCAAGGGCATGTACCTGCTCTCCCCTGGAACCGGTACCGGACCCCGCGCGCAGATCCTGGCCAGCGGTGTGGGGGTCAACTGGGCTTTGCGCGCCCAGGAGTTGCTCGCCCAGGACTGGGGGGTCACGGCCGACGTCTGGTCCGTGACGTCGTGGACCGAACTCCGCCGTGAGGGTCTGGCGTGTGACCGGCGCAACCTGCTCCATCCGGGTGATGCACCGCAGGTGCCCTTCGTCACCGAGGCACTCAGCGGACGACCCGGGCCGGTGATCGCGGTGTCGGACTGGATGCGGGCTGTGCAGGATCAGATCCGCGAATGGGTCCCCCAGAAATTCGTGTCACTCGGCACCGACGGCTGGGGGCTCTCCGACACACGCGGCGCACTGCGACGCCACTTCCTGGTGGACGCGGAGTCGATCACCGTGCAGACCCTGGCCTCCCTCGCGGAGTCCGGGGAGATCCCCGCCGCATCCGTCGCCGACGCGATCGAGAAGTACCAGTTGCGGGATCCCGCCGCCGCAGACGCCGGGAACACAGAGGGGTCGGGATGAGTTCGTCGGATCCGAAGCGCTTCCTGACATACCTGGAGGCCGAACGCAACGCGTCGCTGCTCTATCGCGCACTCGCGGAGACCACCGACGGTGAGCGCCGCGAGGCACTACTCGAACTCGCCGATATCGAAGACGAGCACGCCGCCCACTGGGTCGCCAAGTGCGAGGAATACGGGGTTGCGGTTCCCCCCCTCCCGGCTGCCTTGGCACCCGACGACGTCCAACTCGTCACCCGGGCCAGGTCCCTGGGGCTGACCTCGATCCTCGACGTCCTCGAGGAGACCGAGGGTGCCAATGCCGGGATCTACGACGACGAGCCCGAGGCGGGCGCGACCATGTCCGCCGATGAACGGCGCCATGCCGAGATGCTCCGCGCACTCAAGGACGGCCGTATCGTTCCCGCGCTCCCGGAGGGGACGTTCCCGCACCGCACGATGAAGCAGGGGGACGGTGAACCCTGGCACCGCACGGACAAGTCCGGTTCGATCCGCGCCGCGATCTTCGGTGTGAGCGATGGCCTCGTGTCCAACACCGCACTCGTCATGGGATTCGCAGGCGCCAGTATCGCCGGAGCCATCGACAACTCCACCGTCCTCTTCGCGGGTCTCGCCGGTCTCCTCGCCGGTGCCTTCTCGATGGCCGCCGGTGAGTACGTCTCGATGGCGAGTCAACGTGATTTGTTCAAGCGCGAGATCGCACTCGAGGCATCGGAGTTGAAGGAGAAACCCGAGGAGGAGCAACGCGAGATCGAATTGATCTACCGAGCCAAGGGCGTGCCACGCGACGAGGCAGCGCAATTGGCGCGCCGACTCATGGCCAACCCCGACACCGCCCTGGACACCCTGGTGCGCGAGGAACTCGGACTCGACCCCAGCGATCTCGGCTCCGCATGGAAGGCCGCGACATTCAGTTTCGTCTCCTTCGCCATCGGGGCGTCGGTCGTCGTGATTCCCTACGCCCTGTTGAGCGGTGTTCCAGCGCTGATCACAGCGATCGTCCTCGCGGTCCTGGGCCTCGTCGTCGTCGGAGGTCTGGTCGGTCGGTTCTCCGGTCGCGGAGTGGTGTTCTCCGCGGGGCGTCAACTGCTCTGGGGGGCAGGAGCTGCGGGCGTCACATACGTTGTCGGGAGCCTCGTCGGCGTCAACGTCGGCTAGCCGCGCTGCGGTAGGTTGCGGTCGTCGTCCTCTCGGAAGGTCGTGCCCGTGCTCGTTGTCGTCGCACCCGGTCAGGGTGCTCAGACCCCGGGCTTCTTGAACCCCTGGCTGGAGGTTCCCGGATTCCGCGAACGGCTCGAATGGCTGTCCGTCGTCTCCGGAATCGATCTGATCGCCCACGGAACCGTCTCGAACTCCGACACCATCCGCGACACCGCGGTCGCGCAGCCCCTCATCGTCGGGGCAGGGCTGGTCAGTCTGCTCACGCTCTTCCCACACCCCTCCGAGGCGTACGGATCGATCGGTGCAGGTTCGGGGCACTCGGTCGGTGAGATCACGGCCGCGGTCGGAGCCGGTGTCCTCAGTGCGGAGCAGGCGATGATTTTCGTGCGCGAGCGCGGTGCGGCGATGGCGCGTGCATCGGCGATCGCGCCCACCGGGATGAGCGCCGTCATGGGTGGCGACCCGGATGACGTCGTGGCTGCGTCGCGCGCGGTAGGCCTCACCCCCGCGAACATGAACGGTGCCGGCCAGATCGTGGTGGCGGGCACCCTCGAGCAGTTGGCGAGATTCGGTGAGACACCTCCGGAGGGAACGCGAGTTCGGCCACTCGAGGTCGCCGGCGCCTTCCATACCGAGCACATGGCACCGGCGGTCGCGCACCTGGAGCGCCTCTCGCATGCGATCAGCACGCACGATCCGCGGCTGCGCCTCATCTCGAATGCCGACGGGCAGGTCGTGCACGACGGACGCGAGGTATTGCGTCGACTCGTCTCCCAGGTCAGCAACCCCGTCCGCTGGGACCTCTGCATGCAGACCATGGCCGACCTCGGGGTCACGGCCCTGATCGAGATCCCCCCGGCGGGCACCCTGACCGGACTCGCGAAGCGCGCGTTGCCCGGGGTCGAGACCCTGGCCGTGAAGAGCCCCGACGACCTCGACGCCGCATGGCGGCTCATCCGCGATCACGGCACGGTGTCCCCACTCGATGGACAACCGACCTGGAGGTTGATCGTGTCACCGGCCAAGGGGACGTTCACGCGTGTCACCGATGCGGTGACCGGCTTCGAGTTCACCCCCGGATCGGTGGTGGGCACCGTCGCGAACCTGCGCGAATCCCTCGACGTGCAGGCACCCCATGGAGGCGCCATCGTCGAATGGCTGGCCGACAACGGGGATCCGGTGAACCCCGGCCAACCACTCCTGCGCCTGCACCCGATCAGTGGCGAGGTCCCCGCATGACCCACGCCTTGGCAACGACGACGGGGGCGCAATACGCGCGCATCATGAGCGTTGGGAGTTACCGTCCCGAACGCATCGTGACGAATGCGGAGATCTGCGAGCGCATCGACTCCTCGGACGAATGGATCCGCGAAAGATCCGGGATCATCGAACGCCGCTGGGCGCGCCCCGACGAGAGCGTCGTCGACATGGGTCGGGCCGCAGCGACCATCGCACTCGAACGGGCAGGCATTGATCCGGCACAGATTGACATGCTCGTGATGGCCACGGTGACCCACCCCTATCAGACGCCATCGGCTGCGGCGGTGCTAAGCCACCAGATCGGAGCGGTCAACGCCGCCGCGATGGATATCTCGGCAGCATGCGCGGGCTTCTGCTACGGCATCGGGCTCGCCTCCGACATGATCCGAGCGGGCAGCGCGACGTACGTGCTCGTCATCGGCGTGGAAAAACTCAGCGAATGGGTCAATCACGACGACCGCAGCAGCGCCTTCCTGTTCGCCGACGGTGCGGGCGCCGCTGTCATCGGGCCCTCCGATGTCAACGGGATCGGACCCGTCGTCTGGGGTGCCGACGGTTCCCAGAGCGAGGCGATCACGATGACGCAGTCGCTGATCGACTTCCGCGACGGAGGCGGAGACTTCCCCACCCTCGTCATGCAGGGGCAGCAGGTCTTCCGCTGGGCGGTCGGCGAGATCGCGAAGGTGTGCCAGCGAGCACTCGACGCCGCGGGCATCACCGCGCAGGATCTCGATGCCTTCATCCCCCACCAGGCGAATATGCGCATCACCGACGCGATGATCAAGGCCATGTCCCTGCCCTCGGGCATCCCGGTGGCCCGGGACATCCAGTTCGCCGGCAACACCTCCGCGGCCTCGATACCCCTGGCCATGGACCGGATGCTGACGGACGGGGAGGCCCCCCACGGGGGAACCGCCTTGATCGTCGGATTCGGCGCGGGGCTGGTCTACGCGGCTCACGTGGTCACCCTCCCCTAGCCACCCGACAGAATGTCCCCCTGCGTGGGGAATCCCGACGAAAGGTGCGAGATGAGCAAGGAAGAGATCCTGGTCGGCCTCGCCGGCATCGTGAACGAGGTTGCCGGCGTTCCCGTCGACGACGTGCAGCTCAGCAAGTCCTTCATCGACGACCTAGACATCGACTCGCTCTCGATGGTCGAGGTCGTCATGGCGGCCGAGGACAAGTGGGGGGTCAAGATCCCCGATGAAGAGGTGAAGAACCTCAAGACCGTGGGCGATGCCGTCGCCTACATCGAGGCGAACTCGTAGGCACCATGGCACGCACCGTGGTGGTCACCGGCCTGGGTATGACCACACCCCTCGGTGGGGATGTGGCCACGTCCTGGGCTGCCGCCTTGGCGGGTGTATCCGGGATCACCACGATCGACGCGGAGTGGGTCGCCGACCAGCCGTCGAGGATCGCCGGTCAATTGAAGGTTCCACCCGGCGAGGTCCTCGACCGCGTTGAGGCCCGACGCATGGATCGCGGACAGCAGGCGGCGCTGATCGCCGCACGCGAAGCCTGGACGGATGCCGGTGCACCCGAGGTCGACCCCGAACGTTTGGGGACCGTGATCGCGACGGGTATGGGCGGACTCACATCGTTGATGGAGGCCTACGACCTCCTGCTCGATCGCGGGCCCTCACGTATCTCCCCGCATACGGTCACGATGATCATGCCCACTGGCCCCGCGGCGATCGTCGGTCTCGAGGTGGGTGCCCGCGCCGGCGTCCACACGCCGGTGAGTGCCTGCGCCTCCGGTGCCGAGGCCATCTCCTTCGCGGCGCGCATGATCCAGACCGGGCGTGCGGATGTCGTCATCGCCGGAGGGACCGAAGCGGTCATCCACCCGATCACGATGGCCGGGTTTGCATCCATGCGCGCTCTCTCCACACGCAATGACGATCCGGCCCGCGCCTCCCGCCCCTACGACGTCGACCGCGATGGTTTCGTCATGGGTGAGGGTGCAGGAGTCCTGGTCCTCGAGGCGGAGGAATTCGCGCGGGCACGCGGTGCGCGTATCCACGGGGTCTACGGCGGGGCGGGTCTCACCTCCGACGGTCACCACATCGCCCAGCCCGATCCCGATGGCGCGGGTGCCGCACGTGCCATCACCGAAGCACTCGCCGACGCCGGACTCACACCCGCAGACGTCGCGCACATCAATGCGCACGCAACCTCGACACCGCAGGGCGATATCGCCGAGGCGGTCGCGATCCGCCGCGCGCTCGGCTCGGACACCGATCACGCCGTGGTCACCGGCACCAAGTCCATGACGGGCCACTTGCTCGGTGGCGCAGGGGCCGTCGAGTCGATCCTCGCGATCCTCGCGCTCCGCGACCGCGTCGTCCCCCCCACCGCGAACTTGGTGACCCAGGACACCGCCATCGATCTCGATGTGGTGAGCGGGTCCCCGCGACCACTCCCGGCCGGTGATCTCGCCGCACTCAACAACTCGTTCGGGTTCGGTGGCCACGACGTCGCCGTCGTCTTCCGGACCGCCTGACATGAGCGACGAGCTCGATCCCCGATCTCCGCGTGCTCGCCTGTCCCACTTCTTCGACGACGGAACCTTCACGACCATCACTCCCGAGGACGACCGCGGAGTGCTCGTCGCCGTGGGCCGGGCCCACGGGACTCCCGTGGTCGCCTTCGCCACCGACCCCACGGTCCAGGGTGGCGCGATGGGCAACGAGGGTTGTCGCGCCATCGTCACGGCATACGACCGCGCCTTCGCCGACTCCTGCGCAGTTGTGGGCCTATGGCATTCCGGTGGTGCGCGGTTGCGCGAGGGTGTGGCCAGCCTTGACGGTGTGGGTCGCGTCTTCGCTGCCATGACCCGCGCCTCGGGAAAGGTGCCGCAGATCTCGGTGGTGCTGGGTCCCGCTGCGGGTGGCGCGGCCTACGGTCCTGCACTCACCGACATCGTGATCCTCGGTCCCGCGGGTCGCATCTTCGTCACCGGCCCCGAGGTGGTGCGATCGGTGACGGGCGAAAACGTCGACATGGACACCCTCGGCGGACCCGAGCCCCATGGCCGCCGCAGCGGAGTCGTGCACATCACCACCGAGTCCGAGCAGGAGGCACTCGATCAGGCCCGCGGCCTGGTGTCCCTCCTCGGCTCCCAGGGCTCCATGGACATGGCAGCCATCGACGACGTCGACCTCGGCGTCTTCCTGCCCGAGTCCTCGCGTCGCGCCTACGACGTGCACCCGTTGGTTGAGGGCTTCGTGGACGCGGGCAGCTTCATGGAACTCCACGCGCGCTGGGCGCCGAACATCGTCGTCGGACTCGGCCGCTTGGGCGGGCGCACGGTCGGCATCGTCGCCAACAATCCCCTGCGACTCGGCGGGTGCCTCGACTCCGCGAGTGCCGAGAAGGCGGCGCGCTTCGTGCGCATGTGTGACGCGTTCTCCGTGCCACTCGTTGTGCTCGTCGACGTCCCCGGCTACCTCCCCGGTCTCGGCCAAGAGTGGGAGGGCGTGGTCCGGCGTGGCGCCAAACTCCTGCACGCATTCGCGGAGTGTGTGGTGCCCCGCGTGACAGTCGTGACGCGCAAGGCCTACGGCGGCGCCTACGTGGCGATGAATTCCGCGTCTCTCGGCGCGACCCGCGTCTACGCCTGGCCCACCTCGGAGGTCGCGGTCATGGGATCTGTCGCCGCAGTCCGGATCCTGCACCGCAGGCGCCTCGCGGAACTGCCGGAGGAATCACGTGAGCAGGTCGAACTGGAACTTGCCGCCGAGCACGAGGTGATCTCGGGCGGGATCGCCCGTGCGGTGGACATGGGGGTCGTCGACGAGGTGGTCGACCCCACCAGGACTCGCACGGCCGTCGCCGAGGTCATCTGGAACACGCCGGGTGTGCGCGGGCAGCACGGGAACATCCCGCTCTGATCAGACAACCTCGTGCAGCAGGCGCACGGTGGAGTCCGCATGGGCCACGCGGAAGGGCTCGAGTTCGTCGTCCCAGGGTTGTCCGATCAGCCGCCGGACCTCATCGGCGAGCGACTCACCCGTCGCGGATGACTGCGCGAGCAGACTCCGCAATCGATCCTCATGCACCATCACGTCTCCGTGCACTCCAATGGTGGCGCGGAAGAGCCCGAGGGTGGGTGTCGCGACGAACCGTTCGCCCTCGCGATCACCGGAGGAATCCTCGGTCACCTCGTATCGCGCGTGGCTGAACGCGAGCAGGGCGCTGGCGATGCGGGCACCGGTCCCTGCTGGACCCGACCACAGGATCTCCGCCCGCATCGCCCCGGGAGCGATCGGTTGCCGGGCCCAGTCGATGGACACCGTCGGAGCGAAGATCCGGGCCAAGGCCCATTCCAGGTGCGGACACACCGCACTCGGGACCGAGTGAACGAACAGAACACCGCGCGCAACAGCGGATGCATCCGCGGTCTGCGCGTGCAGGACGACCGTCATATGACCCTCCCTCGTGAAGGACGCCTTCCCCAGCGACTTCCCGAGGGATCACATGCACGGCCAGCATAACCCGGCACCCCTTCGCTACAGTGCGGGACACCACCGATCTGGAGGTTCTATGGCACTGGCCACCCCGGCACCCCGTGTCCTCGCGGACTTCGCCGCCCGCACGTGGGCTGCGCAGGTCGCACTCGTCGTCGGAGGCGCCGCCTTCGTGGGCCTCTGCGCGCAGGTGGCGATCCCCCTGCCCTTCACCCCGGTGCCTCTCACCCTCCAGACCTTCGCGGTGCTCCTCGTCGGGGCCAGCCTCGGGTCACTCCGGAGTGTGCTGTCGATGCTGCTCTACGTGGTGGCCGGTGTCGCCGGCGTGCCGTGGTTCTCCCAGGGCGAGTCCGGGTTCGCCCTCGCATCCTTCGGTTACATCCTCGGCTTCGTGGTCGCGGCCTACATCGTCGGCCGACTCGCGGAGAGCGGTGCCACCCACAGCGTCCTCCGCACGGCCGGGCTCATGGTGGTCGGGAACCTCGCGATCTACGCCGTCGGTGTGACCTGGCTGAAGTTCGCCATCGACGTCACCTGGGTGGAAGCCGTCTCCCTCGGCGTGCTGCCCTTCCTGATCGGCGACGCCATCAAGATCGCCGCAGCGGCGGGCGTGCTTCCTGGAGTCTGGCGACTACTGCAACGTCGCTAGGACCTCGTCGACCACCTCGGCCGAGGTCGCTGGATGCAGGAACGCCAGTCGCGCCACCGTCTCCCCAAGCCACTTGCTCGGGGTGACGAAGGCGATCTGTTCCCGCAGTAACCGCTCACTCCAGCTGTCATAGTCCTCGGCGGACCAGCCCTCCACCCGGAAGAGCACGACGGAGAGATCGGGATCCAGGATCAGTTCCAGTCCAGACGTTGAATCGATGCACTCCGCCGCGTACCGGGCCATGTCCTTGGCCGCACGCACCGCATCCCGATAGGCATCGAGACCGTTCACAGCGAGGGAGAACCACAGCGCCATCCCCCGGGCGCGTCGGGTGAGGTGGAAGGCCAGGTCGCTGGGGTTGAGCTCCGTGTCGTCGGTGTGGATCACGTCGAGATACGACGCGTCCTGGGTGTGCACGGCACGCGCGAGGCGCGGATCCCGATAGATCAGTGCGGCCGAGTCGAACGGCGCGAACCACCACTTGTGCGGATCCATCACCAGGCTGTCCGCGCGTTCGATACCCCGGTATCGGGGGCGAACGCGATCATCCAGCATTCCAGCGCCGCCATAGGCACCGTCGACGTGGAACCACCACCCGTGCTCCGTGGCCAGGTCGGCGCACGCCGTCAGGTCGTCGATGATCCCGGCGTTCGTCGTGCCCGCAGTCCCGACGATGGCCACCACCCGCGAGAGGTCACGTCCCGCGAGTTGTCGCGTCAACTCCTCCCGCGTAAGCCGGCCATCCGTCGTCGTGATGACGATCGGCTCCATCCAGCAGATGTTCAACGCATTTGCGATCGAGGAGTGCGACTGATCGCTGACGATCACCTGGAACTTCCCGCCCTGGTCCCCGCGCTCGCGCAACGCGGTATCGCGAGCCACCACGAGGGCCGAGAGATTTCCCGCCGAGCCACCGGACACAAAGACACCACCTGCATCCGCCGGCATTCCGGCGATGCGGGCGAGGGTCGCCAAGGCCTGGTTCTCCGCCATCACCGCGCCTGCAGCCTCGAGCCATGAACACCCCTGGAGCGACGCGGCGGAGACCACCATGTCGAAGAGCAGCGAGGCCTCGGTGGGGGCGGCCGGGATGAAGGCGAGGAAGCGTGGGCTGTCCGCGGACATGATCGTGTCCGCGAGGTGATCCACGTATACGTCGAGGACCTCACGTGGATCGCGCGGTCCGTCACCGATCAATCCCTCGAGTGCTGCGCGCATCGCCTCGCGATCACCGAGTCCGTCGATCGGGGGTTCGGTCAGCGCCAGCCGTTCGGTGACGTATCCGAGCACAGTGCCCATCAGGTGCGGATCGAATTCATGCATGCGAGTAGGACGACTCACGGATATTCCTTGGGGAGTGCGCGCCGACAGCCTTCCTGCCAGCGGGCGCATCCCGATGCTAACTCAGCGAGGAAGGTGCAGTAGAACCTGCCTGTGACCCCTCGCATCCTGGCAACCAGCGGTGGCTTCGTCGGAACTGGACTGTGGGGCGTGCAGCGGCCGGGGCGAACGTTCCTGCGCGCGCTCGAACTCACCGGCAAAGATCGACCGCGCGTCGTGCTGGTCATGACCGCATCCGGTGACGACCCCACGTATCTCTCCCAGATGTATTCGGCTCTGTCCAACGCCTCATGCGACGTGGATCACCTCGCGCTGTTCACGCAGCCCAATCGGAATCCTGCGGAGCTGCTCCCGAGTGCGGATCTGATCTGGGTGGGGGGCGGAAGCGTCGCGAACCTGCTCGCCCTCTGGCACCTGCATGGTGTCGATACCGCCATGCGTGAAGCGTGGGAGTCGGGGACGATTCTTGCGGGCGTGAGCGCGGGATCCATCTGCTGGCACGTGGGCGGACCCACCGACTCCTTCGGAAAGGTCCTGCAGCCGGTCACGAATGCACTCGCGCTTCTGCCCTACGGCAACGGTGTCCACTACGACTCCGAGGAGCAGCGGCGACCGCTCCTGCACCAACTCGTCGGTGATGGCGTTCTTCCCACGTCCTACGCCACCGACGACTACATCGGCATCCTCTACGAGGGGACCACACCGGTTGAGGTGATCGCCGACCGTGATTTGGATCCGACGACGGGATCGGCGGCATACCGGGTGGACGTCGTGGGCGGCGAGGTCGTCGAGACCCGCCTGCCACCGGGGCGGATCGTCAGCCCTCGGTGACCCGCACGGGCGCACCCGTGCGCGCGGACTTACCCGCGGCCAATCCCAGGACCACCGGCGCCCGCGCATCCGAGCCAGGAACGGGTGAAGGGCCACCATCGCGCACGTAATCGGCGAAGGCCCGCCACTCACGGCGGTAGGACTCCGCGTAGCGCTCGAGGAAGAAGTGCGGGATCACCTGGCCGCGCAGCCCCTCACGGGTGACCGTGATCCCACTGTGGACGTCGGGATTCTCCGACGCGGCAAGGCCCCGTGAGCCGAACACCTCCACCCGCTGGTCGTACCCGTAGACGGCCTGCCGACTGTTGTCGATCATCGTCACCGCGCCGTTGGCGTGGGTGAGCATCACCGATGCGGTGTCGAAGTCCCCCGCATCACCGATCGCCGGATCGATCAGCACCGCACCCTTGGCGTAGACCTCCACCACCGGGGACCCCACCACGAACCGCGCCATGTCGAAATCGTGGATCATCATGTCCACGAAGATCCCCCCGCTGACCCGGATGTAGTCCAGCGGCGGAGGTGACGGGTCGCGGCTCGAGATCCGGGCAAGGTGCACGTCGCCGACCACCCCGTCGACCACGGCGTCATGGACCGAGCGGTGGGCCGGATCGAATCGGCGGTTGAAACCCACCATGAGCGGAACCCCGGCATCGTCAACCGCCGCGAGGGCACGATCCACGGCGGGGAGATCCAGGCTGATCGGCTTCTCGCAGAACACGGCTTTCCCTGCACGTGCCGCGGCAATGATGAGATCGACGTGGGTGTCCGTGCTGGTGCAGATCGCCACCGCGTCCACATTCGGATCAGACACGAGTGCCTCGACGGTCATTGCGGGAACACGGAACCGCGCAGCAACAGCCTCCGCACTGGGCGCGTGCACGTCGGCAACACCAGCCAACACGGCACCCGGGGTGTCCTCGGCCACGATGCGTGCGTGCAGCGAACCGATGCGCCCGGCGCCCAGGACACCGACGCGCATGTCCGTCACGGCCGCGTCCGGGAGACCGCCGATGTCATCGGCAGGCGGGGATCCTGCTCCTGCTCGGCCCACGAGGCACGGATCCAATGGTGGTCCGGGTCATCGCAGAACGCCATGGTCCGATCCTCCGCAGGTCCGGCGAGGACGTTGAGGAAGTACATCGGGTACTCCGGGGGCGCCACGGTGGGCCCGTGATACCCCTCGGGGAGCAGGTAGACGTCGCCGTCCCGCACCGTGACCGTCTCGTCGACCCGACGGTCCACGGTGTAGACGTGCAGCAGGCCCTGCCCGAGCGGGTCACCGTGCGGTGAGTCCTGGCGACCGATGCGGAAGTAGTAGATCTCCTCGTTCTCGACCCCGCAGTCACCGATCCCGTCGTGACGGTGCGGTGGCCACGACGACAGGTTCCCGCCCGGGGTGATCACCTCGCACACGTTGATCTTGTGCGCTCCCTGGAAGGAATCGGGGGTGGCGATGTTGGTGACCTGGCGGGTGGCCCGCCCCGCCCCGCGGACCTCGACGGGTACCTCCGCTGCGGGCACGTACGCGACCGGGAACACCTCGCTTGCGCGGGCAGTGCAGATCGCGACCTCTCCCCCGGTGCCGCGGATGTCGACGTTGCTGCCGACGGGGGCGTAGATCCAGTCACTGACCGCATCGAAGACCCCGATTCGGCCGGCGAGTGTGTACTCGACACCGTCGATCGTCACGGTCACGTTCTCCGCGGACAGCGGCACGATCACGGCTTCATCGCGAGCCAGGGAAACCGTGGCGGGTCCGCGGGCCAACTCCACGATGCGCATCCCGCTGTACGGCCATCCCGCACGCTCGGGGGTGATATCCACGAGGGAGTCCGTGGTCGCTGCACTGCCCGCGGGAAGGAACCAGGTCATATCCGCCTCAGCCGTGAACGATGGAAGCGGCTGCGGTGACGGCATGCACCACATCGCCGTGGGATGGGTACAGCAAAGCACGACCGGCGACGAGGCCCCGCACATTGGGCTGCGCCATCGCGGACCGCCACAGGTCGAAAACCGCATCAGCACGATCCCCGGGATCCCCGCCGAGCATCAGGATCGGCATGGTCGTGGCGCCAGCCACCTCGGCCATGCGAGCGACGGCCGGGATCTTCAACCAGGTGTACGCCGACGACGATCCCAGGCCCGAGGCGATGGCGACGACACGTACGAGTTCCTCGACCGAGGTGTCGAGCGTGGCCCGACCGGCCTCGTCCTTGAGGTAGGGCAACGGTTCGACCAGGCACATGATCCTGCGATCGGAGAGCTCCGTCGTGATCGCGGCGACCATCTCCAGCGTTCGGGCCACACCCGGATCCGTCGGCTCGATGCGCAGAAGCACTTTGCCGCCGTCGAGACCGAACTCCTCAACATGCTCGGAGTCGTACGCGGTGAGTCGATCGTCGAGTTCCCACCGCGCGCCGATGATGCCGCCGCGATTCATCGTGCCGATCGCAAGCATGCCTTCGAGGGCACCGAGGAGGGCGAGTTCCTCCAGCAGATCGGCGCTGGCGAGCACGCCGTCCACCTCCGGGAGGGAGAGGGCAGCGACGAGATTGCTCAACAACGTGAATCGGTCGGCGACGGCGAGAGGATCAGAGCCCACCGCGAGCATGCCGCGCGCGGTGTGGTCCGCCGCCACGATGAGCAGGTTCCCATCGGAGCCCAGCAGATCTCGACGTCGACGCTCGCGAAGTGCACGGCGCAGTGACTCGGGGTCGCGGAGCCGCGCCTCGATGAGATCGGTGTAGGCCGTCCGGTCCATCACTGCGTCCTTCCCTCGGTGCGTAACGCGGCAACCTGGTCCGCGGTGGGCATGGCGTCGGCGCAGGTGAGTCTGGTCGCAACGTACGCGCCTGCCGCATTGGCGAACTCACCGATCTCCTGTAGATCCGACCCGGCCAGGAGCCCATGTGCCAGGGCCCCACCAAAAGCATCGCCAGCACCGAGACCGCAGAGAACCGAAATGGGCACGGGGGCGACCCGCACGCGCTCGGTGCTGTTCGCGAGCAGAACGCCACCGCCACCCATCTTCACGATGGCCAGGGTCACACCGGCCGTGAGGAGTGCGTCCGCCGCCGCGTCGGGGTCGGACACTCCGAGTGCCATGGTGCACTCATCGCGATTGCCGACGACGACAGATGAGCAGGCGATGGCCCGCTGCGCGGCGGCGCGCGCGGTCACCACGTCGGGCCACATGGTGGGTCGATAGTCGAGATCGAGGATCGTGAACGGTGCGCGCGCACGCTGTTCCAACCAGGCGTGGCTGCTGCGGGCGGTCTCGCCCTGCGCCAGGGCACCCTGACTCATCCAGAACACCCGCGCATCGCGCACGATGGCATCACGCTCCGCGGTGCGCTCGATGCGGGTATCCGGCGCAGCCTCACCGCGATAGAACACGATCGTCGGCTCCTCCGGCGGATCGAGGGCAGCGAGCACCACCGGGGTGAGCACACCAGGAACACGTGCGATGTAGTCGGTGGTGACACCCCAGTGACGCAACCGGGTGCAGACGTACTCGCCCAGCGCGTCGTCACCGACGCCGGTGAGCACCACGGATGAGTGGCCGTACCGCGCTGCGGCAACCGCAACGTTGGTAGGGCTCCCACCCACGGACTTGGTGAAGGTCTGCAGGTCCGCGAACGACGCACCCACTTCTTGGGCGTAGAGGTCCACGCTCACGCGTCCCACGGTCACGATGTCGAATCGCTCGCTCACCTGGAATCCCCTCCCTTCGCGGCTCGATCGGGACCACCGGTCCTTCCGCGCGCCCAGCGCGCGAACGCATCCAGTGACTCCGGGTTGGCCACCCCGGACAGGTCTCGGACGGGTCGTCCGTTCACCGCATCGGCGACAGCCAACTCGGCGAGTTTGCCCGATCGTGTCCGGGGGACGTCGGGCACCGCCTCGATGATCGCCGGGACGTGACGGGGACTTCTCTTTTCGCGCAAGGCCACGCGGATCTCCGCCACCCGCTCCGCCGTGAGGGTCTCTCCTGCGACCGGCACGATGAAGAGGGCCACTATTTCATCCAGACCCTCCTTGACCCCCACTACGACGCAATCCGCGACCCAGGGCAGGTCGTTGACCACCGGATAGAACTCCGCGGTCCCCATGCGGACGCCACCCGCGTTCAAGGTGGCGTCCGAGCGCCCGTGGATGACGAAGCCACCGGATTCCGTGCGCGTGATGAAGTCCCCGTGGGTCCATACCCCGGGGATGCGCGCGAAGTAGGCGTCGTGGAAGCGCGTGCCATCGTCGCCCCAGAATTCGAGCGGCACCGACGGGAACGTGGTGCGACACACCAATTCCCCGGTCTCGCCTACGCCGACGGATGTCCCCGACTCGTCCACCACATCCACATCCATCCCCAGGGCTGGACCCTGGATCTCCCCCCGATGCACGGGTCGCGTCGGATCCCCGAGCACGAAACACCCGCAGATGTCCGTCCCTCCAGACATCGACACCACATGCACCTGCGAACCGAACTCCTCGCGTGCGAAGTCGAAGGACTCGGGGGCTAACGGGGAGCCGGTCGAGGCCAACGTGCGCAGTCGCGGCAGATCGACATCCAGCGGTCCCGCACCGCGCACCAGGTCGAGGTACTTGGCCGAGACACCGAGGAAGGTGAGGTCGAGTTGTGCTGCGATGTCCACGAGGCGCGTTGGGCGAGGCCACACCGGGCTGCCGTCGATCAGCACCACGGTTGCTCGCGCACCCAGCGCCATCAGCAACCAGTTCCACATCATCCAGCCGGTGGTCGTATAGAAGGTGACGCGATCCCCTCGGCGGATATCCAGGTGATACACCTGTTCGCTCAGAACCTTCAGGAGAACCCCCGCCGCCGAGTGCACGATGCACTTCGGTTTCCCGGTGGTCCCGCTCGTGAACAGGATGAACCCCGGGTGGTCGAATGTCAGCGGGGTGGGTGCAAGCGGCGCGCCCTGGTGCGTCCCCACCCACGCGTCCCAATCGTCGAGTCGGATCACCATGCGCGCGGACGCCACTCCCTGCGAGATGATCTCGGCCGACTGGGCATCATCGAACTCGCGGCCGCCGTACGTGTGCCGTGCGCTGACGAGCAGAAGCACCGGGCCGACCTGGGCGAGCCGATCCAACACTGCATCCGGGGCCATGTCCGTGGGTGTGGTGCAGACGACCGCACCGATGCTCAACGCGGCGAGGGCAAAGATCACCACCTCGGGGACGTTCGGCGCCCACGCGGCGACACGATCGCCCTCGACCACGCCCTCCGCGCGCATCGCCGCGGCCGCGGCGCCAACTGCGGCGCGCACCTCCTCCCGGGTCAGATTCCGCGCTGTGCCTCCCTCGTCGACACCGACGAGCACCACCTCGGCACCGTCTCCGGCGAGCAGGGTGTCGACCACGTTGAGACGCGCATCGGGGAAGAAGCGTGATTCGAATCCACCGGGGACCCAGGAGCGTTCGCCCCGTTCGCCCACGATGCCCAGGTCATCCCAGGCAATGGACCAGAAGGCTCCGGGATCGGCTACAGAGAAGCGATGTGCCGCGATCGAACCCGCGAGATCGAGTCGTGCGACGAGGGCGCGCATCGCGCGACCAGATTCCACATCGGGCTGCCACACCACCGGCTCGGGCACGGCGGCAAGGATGCCAGAGCGAGGAACCCTCGCTTAATTCTTGCGGACCCAGAAGCGCAGGACCGCGCCATCCTCACGGGAGTCGACGAGCTCGTTGCCGGTCTGCGCGACCCATGCGGGCACATCCGAGCGGGAGCCATTGTCGGTCGCCTCGATGAGCATGACCTGGCCGGGCTGGAGTTCCTTCGCGGCCTTGGCCGCCATCAGGATCGGCATCGGGCAGGACTGTCCTGTGGCATCGACGGTCGTCACAACGTCCACCGTGTCGCTGGTCTCCACTTTTTCCTCGTCTCGTTCGTGGGTCTGGAGGAAGGTCTCTCGTTAGATGAAGAGGTTGATCTGGGACTTCGACATGCGGGACAGGGCTGTGGCCGCACCCACCGGCTCGCCGAGGCCGGAGCGCATCTGATCGAGCTTGATGCCGAGTAGATCCATCGTCATCTGGCAGGGCCACATCTTCACGCCCATGTCCTGCGCCATCTCGAAGAGTTGCTCGGGTGGGAGGACCTTGGTCTTTCCGGCGACCTTGCGCATCATCCAACTGCCCATTCCGCCCATGTTCAGTTTGGAGAGTTTGGCCTTCTTGAAGCCAGGTGCGTTCATTCCCGCGAGCATCTTGGTCATGGAGTCGTAACCGGTGATGCGGACGTCGTCTCGGACCAGCGGGAAGAGCCCCCAGAAGGTGAAGAAGACCGTGACGTCCATGCCGCTGGCAGCTCCCGTGGAACTGAGGATCATCGTGGGCCACAGTTTGTCCAGGTCACCGCTGAACGCGATGATCGTCATGGACTCCGGCGTATCGGACACAACCCCTCCAATTCCATACAAGATTTGTAGGGTATACCCGACGTCCCTCGAGCGCAATCCCACAGATCCCGGAGGCATAAGCCTGCACCATCCCTCACAGGTGTGCTCACCCAGCCCGCGTACCCGGCAGGCTCACCCGGCCAGACGCGAGGCGTGCACCTCCGCTTCCTTCACTACGACCTCGAGGTGGGTGACCGCGGCGGTCAGGTGCCCGTCCCATCTCTGCGCGCGCACGCACCACAGCACCGCGTCCTGGCGCTCCTCCACCTCGCGCCGAACATCCGCCGGCCCACCGCCACGCAACCGCGCGAGCACACGGTCCGCGGCGGCAATCCAGGTCTCGGCCACCCGAAGGTGCCCCACCTGCTTGGCGATTTCCTTCGCCGTCGCGCCCGGATGATGCGCCGTGGGAGTCAATGCGGCGACCATGGCCTCTGCGCGCGCCACGGCCCCCAGTAGATCCTGTTTGCTCGCATCGTGCATCGACGAGCGGCGGATGATCGAACGCAACTCCTCGCACGCGTGCCGCGCATCGGTGCGCGCGGCGAAGAATCGATCCTCGGCTCGATGGGGCTTGTGTTTCGCGGCAGCGCGGCTGAGTCTGGTCGTGGAGTTCTCGGACATGCGGCCTCCTCGGGGTGACTCCCCCCATCGTGACCCAGAGAATGGCGTTGACGCCAGCGCTTTCCGGTCAGGTTGAGAGTTCACCCATCGCACTGAGCACACGCGCCACATCCGGCACTTCGTGCACGCGGAAGACGCCGACTCCCCCGAGCCGCGCGAGCACCGTGAAGAAGGGCTCCCCGAGTCGGTATCGCTCCTCGAACAGGTCGAACGCGTGGGGCATGATCTGGCAGACCGGAAGCCCGAGTTCCCGCAACCGGAACGAGTGCAACAACACCTGGGCCTGGTGCAGGTACTTCTCCCGCGGGCTGATCGCCGCTCCGTAGAAAAAGCCCAGTCCCGGATCGAGTGCAAGGGATGTCACGCCGAGCGCCCGTGCCCGCTCGATGCGCGGACCGAAGTGATCGACGAGCGGGGGAATCGGATCATCGTGGATGGTGAACGGTGAGCCGTCGCGGACATGTGTCCCGGGGACGTAACACATCACGACGGATGCGCCTGCCTCCCCCGCCAGAGCCAACATCTCATCATTGGGATCAATCCCGGTCAGATTGAGCACGCCCGCACCCGCGCTGAGACACGCCTCAACGACCTCGGGCTCATAGGACTCCACGGATACGGGAACACCGGACTCCCGGCACTGCTCGATGACCGGCACCAGCCGTTGGATCTGACCACGAGCATCGACGCGCGATGCATCGGCACGGCTGGACTCGGCGCCGATGTCGATCACATGGGCACCTTCGACAATCTGGAGTCGCGCCTTGCGCACCGCGGACTCCGTCGATATCGCGATGCTCTCGCGATACGTCGAGTCCCGCGAGAGGTTCACCACTCCCATCACGACCGGGGCTGCATCGGTGTCGAAGGCCGTGCCATCAATGACGAAGGGCGCAACAGGAGCATCAGCGAGCCCGGGATATTGGTCGTGCAGGCGAACGATCGCCTCCGCAGTGATCACCCGATCAGGCTAACAAGTCATCCTTGACGTACCGCGTGAAGAGGAATCCATCGATCACCCAGTACTCCAGCAGGTTCCAACGGCGGGGTGACGTGATGGTGTGTGCCGGTGACGTGGATCCAGCGAGCACGGGCGAGAACGTGATGTCGAGTTCGTCCACGACCTCCTCGTCGATCATCTGGGCCACCAGACGCGGACCCGCCTCGCACGCGATCCGCGTGAGGCCTCGATCCTGAAGCGCGGCAACGACGTCTCCCATACCCAGCGTGTCACCTGGAAGGGTGATGACGTCGCAGTTCTCACGTGCGTGAGCCAGGTGCGATGCACTCGCCGACCCCGACGTAATGATTACGGGACGCATGTCGGACTCGGTGAAGACGGGCTCCTCCCAGGGCAGGTCGCAACTGCCCGAGATGACGACGAGCACGGGGGCGGCGTTCAGCTCGGCTGCGCGGCGGCCATCGGGATCGGCTGCCCGCAACGGTCGATACCTTTCCGCCCTGAGTGTGGCTCCCCCGATCACCACCGCGTCGCTCAGCCGACGCACCTCGGCCATCGCGGCACGGTCTGCCGGTGAGGAGATCGACGAACTCCGACCATCCGCACCCCCCACGGACCCGTCCAGGGTGGTCGCATTCATGACCCGCACCCAGGTGCGGTCGGCGGGCCACGGGTAACGACCCGTCCAGTCCGACGTCACGCTCATATTCCTCGGTGACAACGCGACCGATCTTGATCCATCCGCCCATTCTGGTCCTAGGCTGCGGCCGTGGACAACATGCGGATAGAGCCCCAGGCGCGCTCGGCGACTGTCACGAAAGTCATTGCCGTCATCGTCGCCATCCTCACGGCCGGATACATGCTGCCGTGGGCGATCGCGGCAGTGCGCGATGTTCCGCACTGGTCCGTGTTCTGGATCAACCTGCTCCTCGGCTGGACGATCATCGGTTGGATCGTCGCCCTCGTCATGTCCCTGCGCATGCAGCGTCAGGTCATCGTCTACGAGTAGGCATGTTCCATCGCTACGTCGCTCTCGGAGACAGCTTCACAGAGGGGCTGTCGGATGAGCGTCCCGATGGGACGTACCGCGGGTGGGCGGACATGGTCGCCTCCCGACTCGCACGTGAGAACCCGAAACTCGAGTACATCAACCTCGCGGTGCGCGGCAAGAAGTTGCGACAGGTGGCAACCGAGCAGGTGCCCGCGGCACTCGACTCGAACCCCGATCTCATCTCCATTGGTGCGGGCGCCAACGACATCATCCGCCTGTCCACGGACATCACAACTCTGAGTCGACTCGCGCACGCGACGCTTGGTCGCCTCACCGACTCGGGGGCACGGGTGGTCGTCTTCGCCGGTTTCGATCCCAGGATCCGGATTCCCATGACGACGCGCTCGGGGGCACGCGCGGAGGAGTTCAACCACGCGCTGCGCCGCTCTGCTGACCACTTCGGAGCGACACTGGTGAATCTGTGGTCTCTCCCGCGCCTTTACGAAGACATGATGTGGGCACCAGACAAGCTCCACCTCACACCGGCCGGCCACGCCCTCATCGCCGACACCGTGCTCGGCGCACTCGATATCCCGAGTGACGCCGCTCCCCCGGCACAGAGCCCCCCAGCCACGCGGGATAGGTGGGAGGACACACGCTGGTTCGTCCGCGATGTGATCCCGTGGATGTATCGCGGCGCCATCGGTCGCTCCTCGGGGGACGGCATGGATCCGAAGTTCCCCCACCCGGTGCGTCCCGCGCGGTGGCGTGCCGACGCGACACCCAGTCAGTTCACCGAGTAGGTGGATCCGCCGATTCCTCGGATCGCGCGTCGTGCTCCTCACGGGCGATCACCCGCATATAGAGGGGTGTGAGTGCGGCGACGAGCGCGAGGACGATCCCAACCCCGACCAACGTGGCGATCACGCGCCATTCACCGGTGTCGGCAACAGACGTCGATGCCCCCTCCAGGAGGACCACCGCGACGGTGAGCGTCGCGGCGAACACGCTGTAGTCCCACCGACGACCCATGGCGTAGAGCGCGAATCCGGCGAAGACCGCGCCGATGACGTACAACACCCACCCCTGGGGAATGACCAGTGCGATCGCGAAGGCGATGGCGAACCCGACGATGGTCCCCGCAGCGCGACGCAGGGACTTTCTCATGGAGTCGTGGAGCGACGGCTGGATGACGAGCAACGGCGTCATGATCAGCCACCCGCCGGCGTGCCCCCATCCGGCGATCACGGTGATCGGCGTGGTGATCACCGCGGCCAGGCCTAGCATGATCGCGAAGCCACGGGTGCGCAGTCGGTCCACCGGTGCCGAGGGTTTCGGCGTAGCTCCGCGGGACAGCGCGGCAGCGACCAGAACCCCGAAGGCGACGGTTGCAACCATCGCGAGACCCACGAGCAGGAACGGACGATCCCCCGTCACCGCGCGGGTTGGAGGTTCGGCGATGGCGAAGCCCACGGCGATCGGCGCGAGGACCACTCCGTGCTGCCATCCGCGCAGGGCGGTGAACCCATACAGGACGGAGGCGAGCACCATCAGCGCGGTCGCCACGAACCAGGAAGCCGCAGCGACATCGGCCAGCACCATGCCGACCGTGACGGCCACCCCGGTCGCGGCCCCGACGCGCCAGCCCAAGGTCGCCGTCGCGATCACCGCCGCAAGACCGGCGAGTCCCACGACACCGACGTTGGTCAGCCCGATGCGTCCCAGGATCAGCCCGGGGACGATGAGGGTGATGTTGACGGTGACGAGGGCGATGACCCACTTCTCGATCGCACGACGCTGCGCCACGCCCGGACCCTAGACCGGTCATGTCCTGGACACAATCCATCTTTGGACAAGATCCACGGTCTCACCTAGGGTCGGCGTGTGGCCCGATCCGTCGAACTACTGCGCGAGCACGGTGTAACCGTGACTGCGCAGCGGGTGGCGGTTTTGACCGCGGTCTCCCGCCTTCCCCACTCCACCGCAGACGAGGTGGCGGAGTCAGCCCGCCGGGAGATCGGATCGATTTCGCGACAGTCGGTCTACGACGCCCTCGGGGTGCTCGTCGAGGCCGGCCTCGTACGTCGGATCCAGCCGATCGGCTCCCCAGCCCGCTATGAGGATCGTGTCGGGGACAACCACCACCACGTCATCTGCCGCGAGTGCGGAACCCTCGCCGATGTCGACTGCGCGGTGGGCTCTGCCCCCTGCTTGACCGCATCGGACGATCGTGGGTTCGTCATCGACGAGGCCGACGTGGCCTACTGGGGACGCTGCCCCGAATGCCAACCCGAGTGTGATCAACGAATCACAGGAAGAGGTCAGAATGGCAAGTGAAAAGTGCCCGGTCACCCGCGGACTCGCGCAGGGTGGCACACAAAACGACGACTGGTGGCCGAATGCGCTGAACCTGCGCATCCTCCACCCGAATCCACCGGCGACCAATCCCATGGGTGCCGACTTCGACTACGCGGCCGAGTGCGCCACGCTCGATCTCGCCTCGGTGAAGGCGGACCTACGCGCACTGATGACCGATTCCCAGGACTGGTGGCCGGCTGACTACGGGCACTACGGCCCCCTGTTCATCCGCATGGCGTGGCACGCGGCCGGCACCTACCGCACCAGCGATGGCCGCGGTGGCGGCGGCTCGGGCATGCAGCGCTTCGCTCCGCTGAACAGCTGGCCGGACAATGCCAACCTCGACAAGGCACGTCGCCTGCTCTGGCCGATCAAGCAGAAGTACGGGCGCACGTTGTCCTGGGGTGACCTCTTCATCCTCACCGGCAACGTCGCGCTGGAGTCGATGGGCTTCCAGACCTTCGGCTACGGCGGAGGTCGTGCAGACGTCTACGAGCATGACGCCACCTACTGGGGCACCGAGGCCGAGTGGCTCGGCGATGCCCGTTACTCCGGTGAGCGCGATCTGGCCAACCCACTCGCAGCCGTCCAGATGGGATTGATCTACGTCAACCCCGTGGGCCCCAATGGCGTGCCCGATCCGATGGCGTCCGCACGCGACATCCGCGAGACGTTCGCGCGCATGGCGATGAACGACCACGAGACCGTCGCGCTCGTCGCCGGTGGACACACTTTCGGCAAGATGCACGGTGCAGGCCCCGACTCGCTCCTCGATGAGCACCCTGAGCAGTTCGTGGGCCCCGATCCTGAAGCTGCGCCAATCTGGCAAATGGGTCTGGGCTGGAAGAACTCACTGGGAACCGGTAACGGCGATTACACCATCTCGAGTGGTCTTGAGGGTGCGTGGACATCGACCCCGACCACCTGGGACATGAGCTACCTGGAGACACTCTTCGGGTACGAGTGGCAGTTGACCACCAGTCCTGCAGGCGCGGAGCAGTGGATCCCCACCGATCCGGCCGCGGCCACGCTGGTTCCCGACGCCCAGGATCCGAACAAGCGTCACGCACCCGTGATGACCACCGCGGATCTCGCGCTGCGCTTCGACCCGATTTACGAGCCGATCGCGCGGCACTACCTGGCGAACCCGGACGAGTTCGCGGATGCGTTCGCACGTGCCTGGTTCAAGCTCACCCACCGCGATATGGGCCCGAAGGTCCGCTACGTCGGACCCGAGGTTCCCGCGGAGACTCTGATCTGGCAAGACCCCGTTCCCCCGGTGCAGCAGTCGCTGATCGGTGCAGCGGAGATCGCCGAGCTGAAGAAGTCGCTGCTCGCGGCCCTGTCCACGGAGCAGTTGGTGTCCACCGCGTGGGCATCGGCCGTGACTTTTCGTGGCACGGACAAGCGGGGTGGCGCGAACGGCGCTCGCATTCGCCTCGAGCCGCAGAAGGACTGGGAGGTCAACAGTCCCGAGGAGCTCGCCGGGATCCTCACGACGATCGAGGGGATCCAGGCAGCGTTCAACGCCACGGGCGGGGCGCAGGTCTCGCTCGCCGATCTGATCGTGCTGGGCGGCTGCGCGGCGATCGAGCAGGCGGCGGCGAAGGGTGGCCACCAGGTGACCGTCCCCTTCACCCCGGGTCGCACGGACGCCACCCAGGAGTGGACCGACGTCGAGTCCTTCGCGGTGTTGGAGCCCACGCACGATGGCTTCCGCAACTTCCTGGGGAAGGGTCACGAGCAACCGGCCGAGAAACTCATGGTGGAGCGGGCGTGCCTGCTCACGCTGAGTGCTCCGGAGATGACCGTCCTCTGGGCGGGCCTGCGCGCACTCAATGCCAACCACCGGCAGTCCCCCGACGGTGTCTTCACCGATCGTCCGGGAACGTTGACCAACGACGTCATCGTCAACCTGCTGGACATGGCGACCGAGTGGAAGCCGGTCGATGAGGATCAGCAGTACTTCCAGGGCAAGGATCGGGCAACCGGTGCTGTGAAGTGGACCGCCAGCCGCGTCGACCTGGTGTTCGGCTCGAACTCCGAGTTGCGCGCCGTCGCCGAGGTCTACGGAGGAAGCGACGCGCAGGCGAAGTTCGTCCAGGACTTTGTCGCCGCCTGGGACAAGGTGATGATGCTCGATCGATTCGAACTGAAGCACTGACCAAGCGAGTGAGGGGCCCCGTCCGTGGTCGGGGCCCCTCACTCTTGTTCTCCCACTGTGCGGGATCGCGATGCACCGGGGCGATACCTGCGCACAGGGCAGTTGATACCCCCGACAACTTTCCCGTTCATGCCCTACGACTACGCCTGAGCCTCGCGACGACGGATGATGACGTGCGAGTTCTCCCCGCCGACGGAGACCTGAATCGCACAGTCCTGCACGAATCGCGTTGCCGGGTCCCGTATCGCGGCGTTGGGCACGATCATCACGAGTTCCTCGTACCCCTCGTCTGCGAATCCACGGACGGCCAGGTTCTGGTCGGGCACCTGCCGCACCAGGTTCTCGAGGTACCCGAGCACTTCGTCGGGGTACCGATCGCCGCGGGTGAAGGGAGTCAGGATCTCCACGTCGACAGTTGCGCCCACGTGTGCCGCTGCCCGAATCAAGCGTCGCGCGAGGTGACCCACGGCATCACCCGGGACATCTGCGAATCCCAGGGATTCGCGGATGGTCGCCCCCTCCGCTGCCGCCCGCGCACGCACCCCGGGGTCGCCGAAGCCCAGGGATCCATCCGCCAGACCCTCGAGTAGGTCACGGGCGCCGGGACCCACCTCGCCCCAGCCCGACTGGACCGCACGCAGGGATTCACCGGTTGCCTCCGCTGTCACCAAAGCCCGCCACTGTGCGCGGGCGCGTTCACGACGTCCCTCGAATACTTCATCGGCCCAGGTCAGGCCGACCGCGAATGCGCTGAGGTAGGCGATGGTGCCGAAGGCCACGAGCACCGGCAGCGATCGACATCCCTCCGGCAACGCGAGAGCGATCGCGATGGTGAGGATCCCCACCGCGATGACGAAGGTCAACCGCGGAACCCATCCACGAATACTGATCAGCGGCAGCAGCGTGGCGCCTCCCGACATCCCGATCAGGATCATCACCACGGCCCAGTCCGACCCACATCCGGGATTCGACAGTGCTGCAAGACCCAGCGTCGCCACCAGGATCACAACCGCTAGCACGGTCAAGGCCACGCGCAGCCGAGATGCGTAGAGCACTGCGATCGCTACGACGACTCCGACGTAAAGCAGCATCCCGGTTAGGAGCAGACCCGACCGTGGCATGGCAGCGGCAACCGGAATCGCGAAGATGGCCATGAAGAGGTTCGTTCCGAGCACGCCGATGCGCGCTGCTGGGTCGGAATCCAGGACACCGAGGAGCTCGAGGCGTGGCATATCCAGCGCCCCACGTACCTCCCTAGGCGCGGTCAAGGAGACGAGGGTGCCACCGAGGTTGCCAACACGTACCTCGACCTGACCACCGATCGACTCGATTCCACTGCGAATCGCGTTGCGCAAACCAAATCGCTCCAATGCTCCCCGGGAGATTCCAATTCCTTGATCACTGATCTCGATGTGCGCATCACCACTGACATGTGCACGGATCAACGCGGTGCGTTCACCTGAGTGGCGCTCGACGTTTCGCAAAGCCTCCACGACAGCATCACGGATGACGTTGGCGATCACAGCGGGTATCGGTTCCTGTCGAGCGCCGTCGATCTCGACGTCGACCCGATCCAGTGTGGCCACACCGATAGCTGCGTGGAGTATCTCTGCCATCGTGGAGTTCGGTAGCTGACGAAGTCCGAGTTCCATCTGCTCGAGATCCCGACGACACGCCACCCGCGCCGCAGCCTGACTCCGCTGTGGAATTCCCATCGAAATCGCCGCGAGCGTGTTCAGGACTGTCTCGTGAATTCGGCGTGCGACAGCAGCCGAAGAGTCACTCCGGGCCCGGAGCCGCTCCCGTTCCACGAGCGTCACTCGAATCTCCGCGTGTTCGCTATCCGCGCGCGCGAGTGTGCGCACCCAACTGTGCCAGGCGATCAACAATCCGCCCCCGGCAAGAATCTGGAGCAGCGCGCCGGTCAGAAGTGGGATCGGTCCACCGTCGTAGATGGCAAGGCGTGCTGAGGGGACGAGGGCAAGTGCAACATCCATGGTCGCGGTGACCGCGATCAGGTTCAGGACTGCGCGCCAGGGAAGTGTGAAGATGCCCGCGACCACGATGGCGAAGGCGATGGTGGAGACGGGAATCCAGGGGTCTTCGGGCACCACGGCGGCCATGAGGAGGAACAGCACGCCGGCTCCGGTCTGAATCCACGCTCGAAACGGTCGCACCGCGGGTGCGAAGCCGAGGAACCACACACCTACCGGGATGAGCCACGCGAGCCAGTCAGCGACGCTCGCATCGCCTCGCACCACCAGGAAGAAAAGCGACGGCAAGAAGATGATCGCGCCGGTGACGGTGAGGGCAATCAAACCGGCCGCGCGCAGCAGGTCCGAGAGCGGAACCTGGTCCTCCTGAGCCTCGACCGCTGACACGGAGAGAGGGTGCCACAGGGTCGTCGTCGCCTCGGGGGCTGCCAGGTTCGAGCGGGACTAGGGAAGCAGGCCCTCGAGCCGTGCCACCTGGTGCAACTGCATCTTTGTTCGTGCGGCGATACCCGCAGCGGTGTACTTGTCCCGAACTCGGTCGAGGTAGTGCTTGACCGTATTGGGGGTGATCTCCATGCGCCGCGCCACCATCTCCAACGTGAGGCCCGAGGCGTAGAGCACGAGGGCGCGCTTCTCCTGGGCGGAGAGTTCCACCGATGTCGATGTGCGCAACACAGCCCCCGCGAGGTCCGGGGGAAACCAGGTACCCCCATCGAGCACGGTGCGCACGGCCATGGAGAGATTGCGCAGGCTCGAACGCTTGGCGATGAACGCCTGGGCACCAGCGGCCATAGCCGCCTGGAGCACATCGGGCCGTGCCATCGCGCTGACCACCACCACCGGGATGCCCCGGGCGGTGAAGGCGGACACGGTCTCGGCCACGGGGGTCTGGTCACCCAGGTCGAGATCCACTACCGCGCAGTCGCAGTGGGATTTCGCGGTCGCGGTCAAGGCATCGAGGAGGGAATCGCCCGAGTAGACGACCTGGGCACCCGGGAAGTCGGTGGTCAACTGGCGCTCCATGCCGTCGCGCACCAACTCGTGGTCATCGAGGACCACGAGGGCGGGGCTCTCCACGACGGCCATGACCAAACCTCCTTATGGGGCACATCCTTCTGCGGGCACATCCTTAACGGGGCACTTCCCGCTCCGCCCGGCCCGAACCCAGCGGTCCCGCGAGCCTAGGGAGGCCTGCCCCCCGGTGGACCCCCCGATTCGGGGGGTCTCCCTCATGCGGACCCCCCAAATGGGGGGTAAAAGTGGTGCATGCGACACGTGGGGCGTCGGGGGCCATTGATATCTGAGTTACGAGGGGGACACCCCTATCGTTGGAGCGTCCCGATCTTCCCCGACCCGTCGAGGACGCATGAGTAACAGCACCCTGGCCGAACCAGAGGCGCCGATCCGGCCCCTGGTCTCCATTCGTGATGCCCGGCTCAGGGTCGAGCCAGGGCAGATCGCAACCACCGGCCTCACGGTGCGCAACCCCAGTGGGATCGTCGAGACCTACGACGTCACGGTGCTTGGGCCCTCCGCGGCGTGGGCTTCCGTCGACCCCATGTCGGTCTCTCTGTTCCCCGGTGACGAGCAGGACGTGACACTCACCCTGCAACCGCCCATGACATCACGCATCGTGGCCGGTGAGTACGCGGTCGGTGTCCAGGTGACATCGCAGGTGCGCCCGACGAACTCGGCGACAACGGAGACCGTCGTCACCATTCCACCCTTCTACCGATTCCGCCTCGTCCAGGCGCAAAGTGCCTACACCGTGCGCACCAAGGCGACGATCCTCGTTCGCGTCGTTAATGAGGGGAACTCAACGGTCACGTATCGGGTCCAGGCCATGGACCCCGAAGGATTCCTGAGCGTCGGACCGAAGGAACCCAACCTCACCCTGGCTCCCGGAGAGTCCCGGTGGGTCGAGATCCGCGTCAAGGTCGCACCCAAGATCATCGGGTCTGGCTTCGAGACACGCTCCTTCATCATCACGGTCACACCTCTGCACGATGTCGATCTCGACCTCGCCATGGTCGATGAGGATTCCGAGGAGATCGGCGCGAGCATCGTGCATCGGCCATTCATCCGGGTTCGCCTCGGTGTGCTGGGGCGCCTGATCCTGCTGCTGACCGTTCTGGGCCTGATCGCCGGATTCATTGTGGCCCGGTTCTTTAACAGCCTTCCCCCCGAGGCGAACAACTCACCGCAGATTCCCGAGTCCATTACTCCCACGCTGGCCTCCGGCGAACGCGATGTGATCCTGACGTGGGATTCGTCCGTAGGTGCCACCGGCTACGCCATCTACGCACTCGGAGCAGCGGGCAACCCCGTTGCCCCGCCCCCCCAGACCGAGATTCTGGAGGCTCCGGCAGGTGCAGCCGCAACCCGCGGCGTCGGCATCCCTCGCGATACGCCACCACCACTGAATCTCCCCACGACGATATGTGAGGACTGAAGCATGATCGCAGACCTTCCCTCCGGTACGACCCGCCATGTCATCGAGGACGTGCCGCCGGGCCTCGCGTGCTACCGCATCCTGGCCAAACGAGGGGACCTGCAGTCCCTGTTCAGCCCGAAGTCGTGTATCAGCGTGCCCGACATCGTGGACGTGAACGGCAATGGGATTCCCGACGCGGAGGATGTCGCAGACCTCACGATCCTGCCCTGCCCCCCGACGGATGCCACCGCGCGGCCCGTTTCCGGGACCACCATCGCGGTCATCTGGCAGCCGTCTGTGACACCACCACGCGGCTTCATCGCACCCGATGCCCCCGAGGCGGCCGCGGCACTGGCGGCATCAAGCATGGTGGCCAGTGAGGCAGCGGCCGCTGAGGACTCCGTGCTACGCGGGGGCCCCGTCGGGCCCGACAAGGACGGCTCAGGCGGTGCCCGGGTGAGCGTCTGTGACCCGACGAAGGAGGTAACCGCATGGGTGCTGCAACGCAAGATTTTCACCGGCTGGTCGAATGTCGAGCCCGCTCCGGGATCCAAAGACACCGCCACCGAGGTTCGGGACCTTGAGCCCGGCACCCGCTACTGCTTCCGCATGGCCGCCGCGAGCGCCGAAGGGGAATCGGAGTACACCAAACGGTTCTGCGCACGCACTCCTAGCGGCGGATCCTCCTCGCCAGAGCCGGCGGACCCGGGGGACGCTGTCGCCCCGACCGCACCCGCGGACCCAACGGGCACGACGCCGGCACCCCCCGCGAGTGTTGTGATCGAGAACCTGCGCTAGTTCGTGGTTCCCGGGAGCGCCGGGTTCTGGCGCACCTCGGTCGGCACCGAGATGATGCTCGGCGGGCGCGGCGGCTCCAGGAAGTACATGCCACTGACCGCCACCTCACTGATTCCATCTTCATTTGTTTCACGTGGCAGGTAGACGGTGTCGATGCGCATGGTCACCGACTGGGTCGTCTTCTTGGGGAAACGAATCAACTGACGGGCATTATTTCGCCCCTGCACTTTGTCAAGGATCTGGGTGACAGTGCTGCCATCGTCAAAGATCAAGGTGACCGTCGCCGGGGTCGCAAGTGCATTGACACTGAATAGTCCACTCTGGATCCCGGGGATCACCACAGCACGATTGATCGAATACGGGCGGTCGAATATCGCAGTGAGCGAATTGCCTGCGCCGTAACTTTCCGATGGCACCGATGCCCAAAAATCCGCAGCATCATTACCCAATCCTGCACGCGGGGTCGTGCCACGCAACGTGGTGCTCGCCGTAGCCACGACAATATCCGCCTGATTTCCTGCGTAGGGATCAATGAATTGATTGATGGCTTGAAAGAGTTGCGTGGTGCCGAGTC
Source organism: Actinomycetota bacterium (assembly GCA_046091195.1). GTDB lineage: Bacteria > Actinomycetota > Actinomycetes > S36-B12 > S36-B12 > VGCC01. The sequence goes on along the minus strand of JBJTBD010000041.1, from coordinate 14,587 downwards.
GTACCTGGAATGCGAACGGGCCAAAGACGGCAAGAATCACCGCGCTGAGGAATACGAACGCCAGGGTGCCCGCAAGGATTGGTGCACGCCAACTCCGAGACAGCCTGGGTGATCGGCCCCGTGAGTCGGATTCCGACGACGATTCATCCAACTGCTCCAGGTGAGGAACGGTGGTCGGTTCCACCAGCATGTCGGGCATCACCGCTCCGCACCAGGCACAGAAGTGCCTCCCCTGAATGTTGAGCTCTCCGCACACACCGCACGGAACGTCGCCACGCACCGCGTAGGTTGCCTGCGGGATCGGCACCTCGATGGCCCGGGTCGGAACGACCTGGGGCGCCCGTGCCTCAACCCGAGGTACGTCCGGGGTCGCTACCTCCTCTTCGACGATGGTTTCGGTGAGGATGGACTCAGCCACCAGAACCTCGGTGACCTCCTCAACTGCGGGCTCGGACTCAGGTTCAGGGACCGGTCCTAGTGGCACCCCGCGGCGGGGCCAAAGCGCGATCGCCCAGGCCAGACAGACCAGCGCGAACATCCCTGCGATCCACTCGTTGGTGAGGAACCACAGGCCGACTCCGCCAGCGACTCCCAGAAGCACGACACCCGCCACCGCCACGAATCCAGCGTCTTGACGCTGACCCCTCGGCTGGACCGGACCGGAGGTCGCGGGCTTGCGCGGGATCAGGACTATTCCCCAGGTGAGGCACATCAGGGCGAACACCCCGCCGATCCACCCGTTGGTCAGGAACGTCAGTCCCAGGCCGCCGATGACACCGATGACCAGGACCCCCACCACCGCAGCCGAGGTCATTGCCGAGCCGCGGCCATCGTCGACATCGGCCGCGGACTCGTCCGCGGAATAGAGGTGGGCGAAGTCCTCCTCGCTCAGCGAGCGTTCCGGCTCGCCGGGAGCGTTCTCCTCAACGACCACCGTCTCCACCACCGTCGTTCCAACAATCTTCTCGACGGCAGGGCCGGAACCGGGCAGGGATTCGGGCTTGTCTGGCTGCCATGGGGGGCGCCCGACGAACTCCAGGTAGGCACCGCAGCGGGCGCAGAACGGTGCCCAGGCCACGGTGGAATCACACCGTGTGCAGTAGATCTCCGGTTCGGAGTTCATAGGGGCCTACGTGAAGGTCACATCCAGGACCACATGCGCCGGGCTGAACTCCCTGATGAGCATTCTGAGGCGCTGCTTCATCACGTCGGTGGTTCCGGCCTGGGTGCGGACTCGAATCCGGACGATCGGGTCGGCGGGGTCGATCCAGTCCTGGGGGTTGGTGGGCATGGTGCTTGCCAGGGTAGCGCCTGGATCATCGATGTCGACGGATTCGGCCTCCCGCGGCACGAGCCGATCTCGCACCCCCTGAGCTGTGCCCAAGAGGGCAAACCGGGCGTGCGCGCGGGCGACATCCTCACGCAGGGTTGCTTCATCCCAGGTGTCGGCTGTGTCAGCGAGGATCCACGATCCCAGGAACGCCACCATGTCTGGAGGCGCAGTCCTGGGATCGAGGTAGGCGTAGAAGCAATCGAGGGTCAATACGACGGGAGCCCAGACCTCATCCAGTCCGGCCAAGAAGGCTCGGATCATCGGGTCCTCCGCGATCATCGCCGGGACCTGGGACTCCAGTGGGAAGGGATTGCGCGCATCGGGGTGGCCGCGCCGTCCTATGCGTGAGGCCATGACTGTCACGTACGGACCTCGATCTCATTACCAACGCAAAAGAGGAGGTCGTGCACGCCCGGTTGCACGATTTCGGCCGGCGCCCCCCGAAGTCCTGACACCACATCAACCGGGATGAGGCGGACGACATCCACGTAGGAGAGACCTGGGATGCGCTGCAGAACCGAGTGGACATCGGCGAGCAGCAGCGGGTAACCGAACGGCCAACCTTCACCCTGCGGCCCTCCCGTCACCGGATGAAGGAAATCCCGGATCGCGTCGTCAGCCCGCGCGGTCAGCACCCGCGGATCTGCCCCAGCTGCAGCCACGAGGCGAACAGCCACGGACACACCGAGGTACCGGGGAGGCTCGATATGCACGACGGTCCCGAGCGGACGGCGGAAATCAATAACATCGCGCACGGCCCTCAATGAATTCTCACTGGGTTGCAGAAGTTGGAAGTCCGGGATGTCGCGCGGCACCCACGGAACGACGAGCACGAGCACGTGTCCGGGCTTACCCAACTCCGTCGCGTCAAGGCACGCGACTCGCGCAAAGGATGGCTCCACCTGCTTGACGATCAACTCATAGTCACGTGCGGCTACCGCGCGTGTCTGGGTGCGGACGGAGATCGCGGCGCGCTGTTTGAGGTCCTCGATCGACTCGGCATCGGAACCCCCGGTGGCAGCGCGCGGATTCGTCACTTCACCCACGAAGGGCAGGCTGCTGCGCAGCACCGTGAGTGTGTCTGGCTCGACATTGCCCTCCCGACCACCACCGACGAAGTACTTGGGTATGCGGACCATCGCCTGGGCCGGAGGTGTGGCCCCATAAAGGCGCACACTGCCGTCGGGCTGTCGGATGACGGGGCCGAATCGCATTTCACCTGAACCTTCATCAAGGGTGAAGTGGCGATCATTGGGACCCGATTCCGAGAAGTACGCGACCCGCGTCCATGTTTCCCATCCATGACTCTCGCTCACGTCAGCCGTCATGTAGTTGTGGAGAGTTCCGGCCAGCGGGTGCCGCGAGAGTTGAAGGCGCTCACCGGGAGCACCACTGCACGGACCAAGGAGTTCATCGATGACGGGTTCGCAGTGGTGCGCGTTGACCATGCCACCCATCGTCTCCGCAGTTATCTGGCTTACCTCAGGAGTGACCTTGTAGCGAGGCTGGGACGCATCGAATTCTTCCACGACGATGCGTACCCAAGCCGCCTCGATCCCAGCTATGCGGGATAGTTCATGAGCCTCGATGAAGACTTCAATAACTCCGTCACGGTTGAGCCCACCAGTCTCGTCGAAAGCAACTTCAACTCGCGACCAGTCTCGGCCGTTCCAGGCTTCGATGGTGTACGGAGGATTCGTCGGATCAACTCCAATGCCCTCGATCGCAGTGATACCCGAGAACTCGAAGTCGACGATGCACGACTTCGCGGGCTGAGTGATACCGATGTAGAGGGCATCACCCGGCACGGGCACATTCGAGAACGCGGGAAATCGTTTGCGCAGAGCACGTGCTTCGTTGTGGGTTTGGAAGTCCTCATTCACTGGCTTCACCAGCACGTGAGAGACACTGACGGCCGGAATAGCGAGATCCTCCGCGGTGGAGAAGGTTACGGGCGGTGCAGGTGTCGTACGTGGCGTGGAGACGAGAGTGGCCTCCGGGATGATCACATCAGTGTCCTGCGCGATGGTCAGACGGAATCGCAAGTCTGTAGCGGCGGCTCCCGGTGGGATCATCTTCTCGCCCAGGAGTTCCAGGAACTTGACATAGTGCAGGTCGGGAACGCGGTTGAGTCGATAGATCAACTGATCCGCCATGTACGCGAACGTCTCAATGAGGGTCACCCCGGGATCGGAGACGTTGTGGTCGGTCCAGTTGGGATTGCGAAGTTGGACCAGGCGCTTGGCCTCGTCCACCAGGTCTTGGAAGCCCCGATCATCCAGATTGGGCGCGGGCAGTGTCACGGCTCCACCTCCGTGGGGATGACGTAGAAGGGCACAAGCAGGTTGCGGGGGTCGTAGGTCCCCTTGAGTTGGTACGTGATCGTGATCAGCACACGCGAGGGGTCATCGTCGAAGACCGCCTTCACATCGAGGATCTCAGCTCGGGTCTCCCATCGCGCGAGCGAATCGGTCACTTCGACCTGAATCCGGCTGAGCAAATCGAGTGTCCCCGGCTCGAAGAGCATGTCGTGGATAGCGCAACCGAATTCGGGACGCATGGGGCGCTCGCCGTACGCGGTGCCCAGGATGAGCCGCATCGAGCGCTCGACATTTTCGTATCCCGTGACCATGCGCATGCCGCCCTGCGGTGAGACCCCCCAGGGGTATGCAAACCCCGATCCTGTGAAGGCAGCGTCCACGCGTGACGTGTTCAATTGAGTTTCACCACCGCTCCCTTGACCGATGTGGTGCCCGATGACTTCAAAGCCAGACTTGCCGTGGCGTCGATCGAAACGTTCGTTCCCTTGAGTTTGAGGGCTGATTGCGCCGTGATGCCCACGTTGGGTGCGGAGATGTCCAACTTGCCCTTGCCCTGGATCTTGATCGGCCCCTTGCTGTCGATGGTGACATCGTTAGCGGAGACTTTTGCGTTCTTCTCCGCCTCGACGATGACGTTCTGAGAGCTCTTGATGGTGACCGACCGGTCACCTTTGGTGGTGATCGTGATGCCGCCCTTATCGGTCATGACGACCGAGCATGCACTCCCGTTCTTCATCTGCAGAGTGATGCTCGAGGAATCGTTGTCGTCATCGAAGATGAGTTGGTGGCCGGCTTTGGTCGTCAATGCCGTGATGAGTGGCTTGCCATTCTTGACCAACTTGGAGTTGGGGATCTTGCCCGTGGTCTTGCCGAACACGCTGCCGAGGATGATGGGGGAATCCAGTTGGCCGTTTTCGAAGGCAACCACAACCTCCTCCTTGGGCCTCGGCAGCATCTGCAGGCCTACGTCCTTGCCTGCACCCAACTGGATGATGCGTGACCAGTCTGTGACGTAGTCCTTGCTCAGCCAGGGCAGGGCCAACTTGACCCGCCCCAGGTTCTGGGGATCCTTGATGTCGCTGACCACCGCGGGGTAGACGCCGTGTAATTTCTCGGCGGGCTTACCCGCACCCATGAGGCCGCCGAGGCTCCGGTCATCCAAACCAGTGCACAGGATCTGCGTGCTTAAGCCACCGGCACTCGGATCAAACACATGAACGACGCCGCTCACCGTGTGGATACCGGACACGTCTCCGAGATCGGTCAACTGGATGAGCCGATTGAGTTTCACCAACGGGTTACCGCGCACGATCATGTCGATGTCCACGGATGCCCCGGCGATCCGTGCGGCAGTGCCTTTGGCCGCGCGGTCGGCGCGTGCCTTGGTGCCCGCGAATGTCTCCAGTGAGGTGACGGAGCCCGCTTTCTTGGATGGTCGGAACTTCGTGTTTGCGGTCACGAGGTCACGGGAGCCAATGGAGTCACTTCCGCGAGCCGCATCCCCCTTGCGGTCATCCCATCCCGGTACGGCAACGCTCTTCGGAATGCCGATACTGATGACGCTTCCCCGTATAGAGCGCAGGCGCCTATCCCCCGCCTTGAATTTCGTGTCGCTAGATACGAATCCCGAGGCCTTCTTGGGTGGTCCAAAGAACAGCTGTGTCCTTCCGACGGTCAACTGGGTATACACGCGCACGAACATGACCCACCCTTGCTCGCGCGCCAACCGGGCTAGGAAGTCCCAATCGGATTCATTCGATTGGACCACGAACGGATGGGATGTCCCCGATGTGGAGATGTCGCTTCCGATGAGGCCGTCGAGGGTGTAGTCGCGGGCGATCTTCTTGGCGATCTCTCCATAGGACATGTCCTTGAAGGAGCGAGTCTTGCGCGCTGCCATCATTTCGTAGCCACCGTCATACGCGCGCAGAACCATCCGCGCACCCTGACCTGGGTCAGTACGCAACTCCCGACTCGCGATCGTTCCCCGAAAGACGATGTCACCGGTCAGATCGCCCAGTCCGTACCCGAAGACGGAGATGGTCTTTCCGATCTGGCTCCGGACGCCACCGAAGCCGGCGATCTTCTTCGGGCCGCCCTTGATTTCGACCTCGCACATGCGTGGAATCCCCAATTGCGCCTCCACGCTTACGCGAGCGATCTGCGCCTGCTCCTCATCCGTGATGTGCGAGCGATCCCACAGCATCCGCAGGTTGCCACCAGGCGAGTCGTAGGAGTTCCCGAGGAGTGCCATCAGTACTCCTCGTCGATTCCTGGAGAGGGCTCCTCGGCGTCTTCATCGATGATTACCGTGCCCCCCTCACCGCGCTTGGGGAGTTCGGCCGGGGCGGGCAGGAGGACCTTGCGCCCCTTGGCGACACGCATCGGGTCGTCGATGCCGTTGTGCTCGGCGATGTCGCGCCAATGCTTGGCCGACTGGTACGTGCGATAGGACAGGTGGGCCAGGGTGTCACTTTCCAGCACGGTCTCACTCAACTCGGGAGCGAGACCGCCCGAGGTGGGATTCGTAAGCGACCCCGTGGACGGGTACTGGGTGAGTTGCATCGAACCGATGGCCTTACTCGGGGAGCCATCCGAGTCGAAGCGGACGATTTGGGAGGAGAACTTCGAGACGACGGACAATGGAGATATGAACGACCCCCACAGCAACATGACCAATGGTGGGGTTGTGGCCGTGGACCAGAAAGAGTTGCTGTAGTTCTCCACGAGCATCAACATCTTCTTCAACTCGCTCATGACGTCGCGCTTCTTGCCATAGCCGAGGGCACCCGTGGGTCGGAGGTTGATCTCCGTCGACTTCATGAGGAACTCGAATTCCATCTTCATGGGCTGCGGCCCGTTCCACTCCAGTGGTCCCGACTGCTCGGAGGAAGAGGAGTCCGTCACCTCCCAACTCGCGGCCTTGGTGATCTGCATGCTCGCGGGCGGAAGGAAGAACTGAACGGAGTCATACTCGGCCGCAAGGACGGCGGCTTGGCGTGCGATAGCCGAGCCCAGGGAACCCATGCCGAATGCTTGGCCGAGGGCAGACGATCCCAAAGTCCAGGAACTCATCTTCGCCAGCAATTTGCGCGTAACGCTGCCGGTGTTGGGGATGATCACCAACTTGCATGGTTCAACCTTCTCTTCGGCGGTGATCGACATGTCGACCATGGGCACGCCGCCACCGAAGGTCTCGATGTTGTATCCCGAGAAGGTGAAGGTCAGATTCTCAACCGTGGTCGGGGGGGCTACCCCCGTGCCGATCTGATTGATCACACCAGCCTGGAATGTGGGCGCATTCCAGGTTTCGGGGAAACAGTTGCGGAACACGATCGTGTACTTCTTGGGATTGGGGCCCTCGGGAATCTCCACGGTGATCGCGACACTCGTCGGGCCGTTGGTGCGCGCCCAACTGAACCACTCCGTGATGCTCGTGCTGGTGCCGGGGACATAGGCCCGCGACAGACTTACGCGCCCGTAGGAGACGCGCTCGATTTCCCGGAAGGTGGTGCGCATGTAGCCACCCGCCGGAAGATCATTGGTATTCATCTCCATGGAGCCCAACGACATCGACTGCCAACCGCCGCCCAGGGTGGGATCACGCGTTGCGTCGACGGCGATGGAAAAGCCCGTGAAGTAACCAGCCGGATAGCCCGGGTCGTATCGCGTGGACCCGAAACCCATCGCTCCGTTGCCACCGGGCAAGGCGGGAATGGGCAGGCTGCCCAGGAAACCCATCAAGTCAGAAATGGACACCGCTAGTTCCAATCCCGGGCGATGCGCCCGCGACGCTCGCGGTCACGGACGAGTTCGGCACGCAGGCGCGCGCGAATGTACGGATAGAGGTCGGCCGCCTGCCGTTCCAAGCGCTTGTAACGACTGTCCTTGTCCTTAGTAGCAGCGGCTGGGCCGAGGATCTCCTGCTCGATGTTACTGACGAGCCCCGTCTCCAATGCACTCCCGATCGCGCTAAGTCCTCGAGATAGTGGGCTGGACCGCATGTCGCGCTCACGCCGCTGAATGTCGGAGGAGACATCCATGACCTGGGGGAACACCATCTCCTGTGATCTTGACGGCAGTGGTGGGGATGGTGTCCAACTACTGTGCCCCGACGCTTCCCGTGTCCCCACGTCGTGACGATGATGCAGTTCCGGGGCCTCAGGATCGCGCGAGGGCCGCGCGGTGGCCTTCGGTGCGATCGTCTCGTGGGCCCCTGCTGCCATCGCCTTCTCCACCGCGAGTGCCCTGGTTTCGAGGTCTTGTCCTTCTCGCGTGTGTTCTCCCGGCATCGACCCGTTGCGGCCACCCTGTTGCATCACGTGCGTGAGTTCATGGGCCAGCAATTCCTGTCCGCGTGCACTGCTCAGCGGAGCATCCCCCGCGAGGAAGATCTGCCCGTCACGCGTGAACGCCTCAGCGTTCACTGCGCCGGTCTCCTCGGCCGCACGTGAGCCCTCGTGGACGGTGACGTGTGTCGGTGGTTCACCGACCGAACTGCGCAGAGCCTGCCTCACCTGCTCGGGTACCTCAACGCGACGCGGGCCGGCGACGATCGGTGTCGGGGTTCCCGTGATGCCGGCTAGTCCCGATGCACCTCGTGACATCGTGTCGCGCGATGTTCCACCGGGAGCAGGACGCGATCGTGCACGCCGCTGAATTCCCGTGCGCCCCGCGAGGACCGGACGAATCTGGGCACGCGCTTTCTCCTGGCGAGCCGGATCAGTTGCCGCAATGCTCGTGCCCAGAGTTGTCGCGCGTAGCGACGTTGCTGGTGCTTCACCGATCGCTCCCACGCCCATGCCTGGACCAGTTCCCGGCTGCGGCAACGCCACCGGCCCAGGTGGTGACGGAGCACTCGCCGGCGCAGGCGATGACCCTCCAGTGGACGAGGAGACACCCGAGGGACTCCGCTCAACGGAAGCCGATGCGAGCGGCACAGATGTCGCGGATGGCTCCGCGACCGGTGGCGTCCGATGCGTCAACAGCGCCGCATCTACCCCTGCGGTGTCTTCGACCGATGCGCGCGACGATCTCGTTGATGCCGAGACCGTGTCTGACACCCCCGGTGAGAGTGCGGGCTCTTCCCGCAGTTCGGAGACGGTCGACGAATCCGGCGCCGGGGATGCTGGAGCAGTTGGGGTCGGTGCTACCGCGGACTCGGGCGATGCCGTGATCGACTCTCGTTCCATCTGCGACGACCGCTGTTCCCGTGCACCGCCGTTGCTCGACGCGTCTGTGGTCGATCCCACTCGGTGCGCTAACTCCGTTGCCTCAGGAGTCACACGAGGTGGGGAGATCGCACTACCCGGGGTCTCCATCGAAACGTCGTCAAGTTCTTCGAGCATCTTCTTGACAGCGGGTGGAATGTCCTCGTCGTCATCGTCGGGGAGGATCGGAGTGGTGACCCGACCCCGCGAACGACGACGCTGGAGGGGCGGGGTGTCCGAGGCACCTACCCCACGTGATGGGGCTCGATTCGAGGTCGTGTCCGGTTCGGCTGCAGCGGTGTGAGCGGGGATCACTTCGTCCGCGTCTGAAACATCGCTCGGCGCGGGCGGTGACAGCGGTTCGGATGTCTGACTTGCTGGGAGTGCGGGAGCTGCTACTCCACGGCGCCGCACGACAGAGGAGGAGTCGCCGACACCCGGGAATGTCGAAGGTGGCATCGGCGGTGCAACGAGTTCCCCGGGGATCGTTTCGGGTGTGGACACCGGCTGCCGTGTGCTTCCGGCGGTACTTGCGGGACGCGCTGCAGGAGGTGAACTCGTGACGGACCGGCGGACGTCGCTGCGGGTCGGCAGCGGCGCGGTGGGAGATGACCGCGGACGTGCCACGGCACGGGCGCGCGCCTCGGAGCGTTGGGGCGCGACCTGGGGTGCGGGTTCCTCATCCTCCACGTCGTCGAGCGAGGCAACGAGATGCTCCAACTCCTCGGCAGGGAATCGCATTCGGCGTCGCGCGCGCCCTGGAACCCGGCCGATGAGTGCCGAGTCGATGGTGTGGCCGACGGGTTCGGTCGAGACTGCCAGCGGCCGACGGGTAACGAGGAATTCCTTCGGTAACTGTTGGATGAGTGCGGGGGTACCGAAGGTGGGGGTCAAGGGTGGCAAGAGCATGAAGTCACCACGCTGCTCGGGTACACCCCGAGCCTCTGTTGGCGCGTCACTCATCGAGCACCCTCCGAGGCGATCTTGTTGAAGTTCGACACCACGGATGCCATTCGCCTGCGCACCTCGTGGGTGAGGTCGAGAAGATCATCGAAGGACCAGTGGAGGTAGTAGGCCAGGAAACCGATCTCCTCCCAGAGGCGATCGGCCCCGACCGTCACTATTCCCCCGGTACACCACCACCCACATCCACCAGGATCGACTCCTGGCAGTTGGGGCACGTCACCTCGGCAACGGTGGTGCCTTCGGTGTTGATTCGGCGATAGAGGTCCTGCAGGAACGACAGGTCGGTGGCCCACAGTCCACCGATGATCTGGTCGTCGATGGATGGGAGCGTGCCCAACCGCGTGACCACTCGGGCAAGGAGCAGGAGGCTCGTGAAAGCCTCATGCTCCTTGACCTTCGGGTCCAAAAGGGGCATGAGTTCATCACGCGCGGTCGCCAACCGCATCGTGCCCTCGCGATGGACGACACCATTGGCATCGACGTATCCGCGGGGCAAGACGAAGTTGAACGTGGTCTGTAGTGGACCTACCTCAGTCACGGTCATGAACCCAACTCCTAACGAAATCGACTATCAGCCTGTGGTCATCTCCGTGAACCCCATGCTGATGGTGATGTTGATCCCGGATGCCTCACCGGCCTTGAGGGCACCGTATGTGATGCTGGTGACCATCAGGCTGGTGAATTCAATGGTGCGAACCGGGGTGCCATAGGTGTCCTTGTAGACGAGCTTGCCTGTCTTGCGGGCACCCATGAAGTCGCCCTTGAGCCCGTCAAGAAACCACTTGGTCACACCACCGTCACCGGTCGCCAGGACCGTGACCTGGAGTTGGCCGGACTGACGCGGGCCCAGCATCTGCTGGATCACGTACTTGCCCGAGGCGGTCATGGACTTCATCTCGATCGTCGCAGTCTCCTGCGCGATGTTGTTGACCTCGATGACGTTCGGGATGTTCTGCCCATCGATCGAGAACTCGAACGAATAGGCGGTTAAAGCTTCACCCTCTGCGAGAGCCATGGAATATCTCCTCTAGTGATGAATGTGGACTATTCGGCGATGGACGTGCCACCGGAGAACTGGGACAGGCGGAAAATCACGAATTCGGCCGGCTTCACCGGTGCGACTCCGACTTCCACGATCACCATTCCGAGATCGATGCTCTCGGCGGTGTTGTTCTCTCCGTCGCACTTGACGAAGAAGGCCTCCTGCGGTGTTGCACCGAACAGAGCGCCCGAGCGCCACTCCATGACCAGGAACGCCGAGATCGTGCGGCGGATACGGCCCCACAGGTTCTCGTCGTTCGGCTCGAAGACCGCCCACTGGGTTCCCTGCAGGATCGACTCCTCCAGGTAGTTGAAGTAGCGACGCACGTTGACGTAGCGCCACTCGGCATCGCTCGACAGGGTGCGCGCACCCCACACGCGGATGCCGCGGCCCGGGAAGGACTTGATGGAGTTCACACCCTGGGGGTTGAGCATGTCCATCTCGGGGCGCGTCGCCGCATAGTCGACACCGACCGCGCCGAGGACCACTTCGTTCGCCGGCGCCTTGAAGACACCGCGGGTGTCGTCATTGCGGCTCCACAGGCCTGCAACGTGACCCGACGGCGGGAACGAGACGTTCTTACCCGTGGTGGGGTCGAACATCTGGATCCACGGCCAGTACAGGACCCCGAACTTGGAGTCGTATCCCGCGGTCTTCATCCGCCAATCACTGGCCTCCTGGGCGGTAAGTCCACCCGGGGCGTCCAGGATCGCCATCCGGTTGCCCATCAACTCGCAGTGGGTGAGCATGCCCGTCTGGATGGCCTTGACCGCGTTGAGGTCGATGAGCCCGCGCGCGTGAGCGCCGACCACATCGGGTGCCGCGATCATGGTGATCTCTTCGAGGGTTTCGAATGAGGTGAAACCTGTCCGCTTGGCAGCGTCACCGATCACCGCGCCGGAGTCGACTGTGCCGGCAGGGGCCGCGTCGCCACTCGCCAGGGAAACGGTCCCCTCCTCGAGTCCCGAGGCGACGAGCGCCTCTGCGACGGCGTTGGGCTGGAGACGCACGGTCTTGGACTGAACGTTCACCTGGTTGATCACGTTGGCCGGACCCGACCCGAGACCACCGGTGTAGCTCTCGGAGACACCGCCATCGGTGGTCACGGTGATCGTGTATTGCGGGTCACCATCCACATCGCCGGCTGCCTTGACATCGACCTTGCTCCCCGTCGCCTTGGCATCGAGGGCCATGACGTTGACGGCGCTGATCTTCGTGTCCGCCTTCGACGGCAACTCGGCCATCGGTGCCGCGCTGGGCCGCAGGTCGGTGGGAATGCGCACGATGTATGCGCGACCTCCGCCGTTGTTGAAGAAGCTATAAACGGCCTTGCCCAAGGCGTAGTTCTCGACCATGTCTCCGAATGTCTCGGTGAACTGGGTCCAGTTCGCAACGTGGACCGGCTGGTTGTAGGGCCCGGCGGCTGCGAAGCCGACGAAGCCCGCGATCGCCGTGCCGACACCCGCAATGGGCCGCGTGGATGCGGGGACTTCCTCGACGTAGACGCCCGGTGAGAGGTAACTAGGCATTCAGATATCCCTTCTGGAAACGAGTGCTGGCGACGCTAACCTCGTGCGTCACACCTGCATACCCCCCCCTTTGGGGGGGCTGCGCCACCTGCAATCTCCGGTTAGCGTCCGGAGGTGACCAACCCCCTGGTGAGCGGATCGATGCTCAAATGCAGCATGGGATTGACCCCATCCCCCCTCAACGTTCTGCCCATCAATCGCGTCACGGCGCAGGGCCCCCCAGCGGGCAACATCCTGGACAACAAGCCGATGGTCAACATCGTGCCATTCGGTCTATGCCGGTCCGTCGCCAACCCAGTCGTCGCATCTGCCACAGCAGCTGCCTTGGGTGTACTTACGCCCATGCCATGTGTTCCTGCCACACCAGCACCATGGATATCAACGTCGCGGGTACTCGTCGGTGGCTCTCCCATGATCACCAAGTCCTCGAAATGCATGTGCATCTGGGGCGGGCAGATTTCGGCGGTGGCCACTCCCGCCGTGACCGTGAAGGCGGGCTAAGTGCTCTCCGAGGTCGATAAGGCACTCACCACGCTGCTGAGTACGCAGACGTATGCCGACGAGCGGGTCAAGGTCGACCTCGATCCCCCCACCAAGGACTGGGCGGCCCGCCGCTCGGGTCCCGTGCTCAATCTGTTCCTCAACGACATCCGGGAGGACACCGCCCAACGCTCGGCCGACATCGTCGAAATCAAGGACGAGGAGGGGAGGATCGTCGCCCGTCGGCCAGCGGAGCGGACATTCATGTTCTCCTACGCAGTCTCGGCGTGGACATCGAGGCCGGAGGACGATCACGCACTCCTCGGCGCAGCGCTGAACAACCTTTTGCAACGTGAGTACCTACCCGAGGAACTGTGCGAGGGGGTACTCGCCGAACTCGCTCGCGCCGGACGACCCGCGATGATCCGGGTGGGCGGCGTGCTCTACTCCGAGCGCCTGGTCACCGAGCTCTGGTCGTCCATCGGTGGCGAGTTCCGCCCGATCATCGCTCTGACCGTCTCGACCCTCATCCCCGCTGGGATGCCGATGCCGGCAGGACCGCCCCAGACCGCACCCCCGCAGATCACTATCGGGAACACCCTCAACGGGGCCACAAGCGTGGTGCGCGGGCCTGCGCCGGTGCCCGTGTCAGAGGAGAAGGACAACGCAATCGTTCCCACTCCCACAAGGACACGATCGAGAGAATCCCTCACGCCTTCGGGGAAGGTTGCAGGCAGTGCATCGCCCAGGCCCTCGTGAGATCGTGCATCGCGCCAAGTCACGGCGCACCGCAGGTAGTCCTTCTTCAGGGGACTGCTTGATGTCTGCCCAAGGAACCATGGCTGCACCCCCCATGTCCGTGCGCCCGATCGAGCGCCGAGACATTCCAGCGTTGCGCGCCCTCCTCTCCCAGACGCTCCCAATCAGCACGCATATCGCAACGGTTCTCGAAGCGATGGAATGGAATCCGGATCAGATCGCGCGGCGCTGCGTGGGCGTGTTCACCGACACAGACATCCACGCACTCGTTCTCACGGGACAGGTCGTTCGTGCGGTCTCGTTCACAACGGTGGACGACCACGATCTTGATTCCTGCCTGCGCGCTGCCGTGACCCCTGACACCCGCGCCCTCATGGGCCCCGAGAACATCATCGCTTCGGTCCGGGAGGCTTTTCCGCTGTCGAACGAGCGTCACTTCGAGGTGTGGGAGGGTTCCGCGGAAGCACGCAGGGTCGAGCGAATCCGACCGCCCGCGCCACACGAGTTGGCTTCTTTCGCCGTGGCATCCTTCCGGGCGTTCCATGAAGAGGTCGGCGCTCCTCCGGCTGCTAGCCCCGACGAGCAGGCTTACCTGAACCAGTGGGAAAAGGCCCGTCAGCGGGGTCGCCTGCTCGGTATGTGGGATCACAACGGTCGATGCGTATTCCGGGTGGAGATCCGACCGGCACTGGGCCTGATCGCCGAACTACGCGGCCTCTGGCTCGACCCAGCCTTGCGCGGCGCGGGCATAGGGCAGGCACTCATGCACGAAACTGCCGCATACGTGGCGAACGCTGTTGCGCCGCGAATACAGGTGATCGTGGATTTCGATAATGCAGTCGCGGCTCGCCTGTACCGACGTGCCGGCTTCGTTCCGGTTGGACGCCTCGCGCGGCTGGAATTGTTTATGGTTAGCGGGTGAGGCACGATGAATGACGTCGAAGAGG
>JBJTBD010000040.1:0-7814 GCA_046091195.1 Actinomycetota bacterium | reverse complement strand
GTTCGTGAAAGAGCGACTGCATGGCATCGCCATCCAGCTCCGCATCGTGACCCCCTGCACGCGCGGCTTCGCGCTGTTGCCGCACGCCTGCTTGGCGCGCCAGGCCCGCTGCCCGATTTTCCTCGGCCTTCTTCTTCTTGTGGTGTTCGCGATTGAACGCTCTCAACGCGCGCGCATTCGGCGCATCCTCACGGTGGCCCGCCAGCGCCTTAGTCACTAGGTCTGTGCCCGTAGAGACCGCCATGCCCTTGGCGACATCTTGTGCCTCGCCCTTGATTGCGTCTTGGGTTGCGGTGCTCAGGTTCTCCATCGTGAGCTTCTTTGGACCGTCTTCCTCCTCTTCATTGAGCCCCAATCTGTCAGCAACGTCCCCGGGGAGCATTCCCACGGCGTCCTTCTTGAGGTCCTTGCCCGTGTCGCTTCCCATGAGAACCGCACCAGCGCCGCTTGCCGCCGTTGTCAGCGAATCAACCAATTGAGAGCCCAAGCCCTTTGCCTCGGGTGCGTTGCTACCCGTCCAGTTGACCGCTTGCGCGCGAACCTGCTTGGCACGTTCCCCGGTGGTCAAGTCCTTCTGGCGATCGCGCTGGTCCTGTCCCTCGGCTGCGCTGTTGGCCACCGCAGAGATTGCCGAACCTGCGCCCTGCATGAGCTTGCCGCCACCCTCGAGGCCGGCCTTGATCGCAACTCCGCCGAGGACGGGGACGGTGACCGCACTTGCAGTGGACACCCCCTGCTTGATGGCACCACCGGTGGTTACCGCGGCCGCTTTCGCCAACTCGTTGTTGTCGATGTACTTCTGGGCCGTGTCCGCCGAGCCCTCGGTGACCTCACCGGCGAAGTGGAGAGCATCGCCGAAGGATCGGGTCCCTTGCGCTAGCCGGCCGCCAACGGTCGCTTCCATCTCAGCCTCCGACACGTTATTGGTGGAGTTCAACCCCCCCACGTAGTGCTTGTCCCCGAGTTTTCTGACGGTCTTGCCCGCGTGCCGATCAACCAGATCCTTCTCCTCCGCAGCACCCTCGTAGACCCCCTTCCGTGAGTCCTCAAGGTGCTGCTTGATTTGACGTTCCGACGTCGTCAGGCCGGTCTTCTTGGTCAACTTCTGCTCGGCGCGCTCCGCCTTCGCATCAGCAAGCGCCTTCCGATCAGTCGAATTCAAACCAGTTTTCCGCGTCTCTTCAAGGTCACTCAGCGCGCGATGGCTTGCGGCGATCTCCTTGTGTTCTTCGGGGGTGATGCCGTAAGCCTCGTCGGAGTCGATATGAGATTTGGCCGACTCGTGCTTTTCCCGCTGCGCTCGCTCCTCTCGAGTAAGGCCCGTGTCTCTGAACGCCTTCATGTCATCCATCCGCGCTTGGTGACCACTGATCTCGGACTGCTCGGAGTCCGTGAGATCGCGCTTCTCCTTCTTGGCCTTTGCCTGGATCTTCTTCACCTTCGAACCGAGCTGTTCATGTTCTTTGTGCTCGTCGTCAGTGAAGTGGTGGCTCGAACCACTCCGAGAGAAGAACTTCATATCTCGGTCTTCTAATCGCGACTTCGAGAGTTGCTTCAACTTCTCCAGTTCGACATCATGAGCTTTCTTCGCATCCGCTCTGCGTAATTCGGAAAGACCACCTGCACCCAGGTAGCCGGCGATGGATCGCGTGTGCTGGTCATGTAGTGCCTGATCTTGCGCCGAGAGCTTGCCCCCTGAATCCTTGACTGCGTTTTCCCCCTTCTCAGTCAGACTCTTGATCTGCCCACGCAACTCTTCACGACGAGTAAGCTCGTCAGGGGTGTAGTTGTCCTGCATGTGCTTACGAGCCTCAAGATTCTGCTTGGCGCGTTCATCCAAGTCACCGATCTTCGAACTCAGGTCGTCACGTACCGCTTTCTCCTTGTCGCTCAGTTTGGTGCTGTTCAAAAGTGGTCGCCCGTCTGAGTCAAATCCAGGGAGGACATTGGCCACCGATCGCGCGACGCGATTGATGTCACCCTTGGTACTGCTCTCTGGGCGATCACTCTCGGAGATCACGTGGCCGCTCTTGGCGAGGTCGCCTGTGACTTCCTCTCCGACGGTGTGATTCATCTCCCACTCGTTCATCGAATCGGCGCCGACCGCTGCACCCTTGGCACCGAGTCGCAGGTTTGCCGCAACCGCTCTGGCGGCGCTCCCCGCGACCACCCCACCTGTGCCGAGGGCGGCGACAGCCTCATCGCTCGCACCAGATGCCTTCTTCTTCCGGCGCATGTTCTGCAACTTCACCGCAAGCATGTGAGCGCGCGCCTGTGTCTCCATTTCCTGAGTCGGAGCGGAGAAGGTTGACTCAGCCAGGGCGCGCTTCTCCTGCACGGACATGGGTGTCCCGGAGTCCTCGGCGGACTTGATCGCTGCCTGAACCTGCTGCTTCTTGGCATGGGTCTCAGAGGCGTGCTCAAGGCGATGCTCTTCCGCTTCTTTCATCTGCGACGGATCGCCGTGCAGCATCTTGTTGGCCTGCACATCGAGACTCATCTGATCCATGGCGGCTTCATTTCGCGCCTGCGCGTCCTTGTACGCGGCTTGGCGGCCTGAGTCTCGTCGCGCATTGGCCATGGACGCGATCTGCAGGGCATTCGATCCGAGCTTGGCGGTCTCACCCACGTCGATGGGGGAAAAGGTGTTCGCCACCGCCGCGCTTATCTTGCCCATGTGAGTGTCAAGGGCGTCAGAGCCGGACCGTGCCATCTCCGCGACGGACTGGAGACCTTGACCAACGTCACCATTCACCGAAGCGTGGATCGCACGCTCGCGCATCGCCTGCCCGGGACGCATGCCATCGCTCTTGGGGGTATTCACAGATGGCCGGCGCGGGCCCGTCTGGCCCCCTGAGCTCGGTGCGGGAGGGGCGCTGGAAGCTGGCCTGAGTTTCTCCGGATCGACTGGGGAGGCCGGGACGCCTCGCTTCTGAGCGCTCTCAACATCGGCGTCGAGAACCGGATCCGGCATGGCACGAGCGTAGTTGGGGCGATGACCCCGCGTCGGGTGCTTTGCTCACCGACTAGGTGGAAGCCGGTGTTCCCGACGGCGCGGTGCCGTCCTTCCGGGAGACCATCCGGTGGTTCATCACCGCACCGATGATCAGGGAGATCAGGCCGATGCCGATCATGACGGTGACGAAGCCCGGGATGGAGACCGACGCGTCAGCCCCCTGGTCATTGGTGATGGCGAAGGTGAATTGCCACCCCGGACTGCCGCTGCTCGTAGGGTCCACGGGGCACGCCCATCCCCCGCACTGGACGGCGATCTGGATGATCGTGAACACGACGTAGGACATCAGCCAGATGATCGAAGCGAACGCCCAGGTGCGCGATGGTCCGTAGTGCTCGATGAGCCCGTAATCGAGGGCCATCCAGGATTTCGTCCAGATCAGCACCACACCGACCAGGAACACGATCAGGACGCACACCACCAGCGCCCACTCGAAGAGGGGGCGACCGAAGACGATTTCGTTCGGGTCCAAGGCCATCTGGCTGGACACGTGACCGATGAACTCACGGACAGCGGCGAACCCACCGACGATGGCGGCGAAGATGGCGAAGGCGTAGTGCTGGGGGCGCATTCCTCGCAGCAGGTTGAGGATCGGGGCAACACAGGCTGCGAACAGGCATGCACGTTGCAGGATGCCCAACTCACTCGGTGGCATGCCGTATCCCACCTGCTGAGCGATCGCGATGGTGATCACGGTGATGACCAGGAGAATCGAGGCGATATTCAGCCACCGGGCGACCCCCACCGCGGCGGTGGGCTCGAGTGACGAGTCCGGGTTGCTGGCGGCCTGGCCGGAGGAGCCGGGCATTCCGGGGAGTTGCGGGGTCTTGGGCGCCTTCGGGGGCTTGGGCATGGTCGGCATGGTGGGCATCTGCATCGCCCCGGCCGGGATCTCAGATGTGATGGAGCTCAGGAGACCCATAGTTCACACACCTTTAACTCCGTCCCACACATCACATTGATCACTGCGAAACCTAGATCGCTTCGACGTTCATCGCCGGGGAAGGTCCAGTGAGGACGATCGTGCCGGCCCAGAGGCACTCGCAGACGCTCCCCTCCGTGAGGATCGGCAGACCGTCGATGAGCACATTGCTCGGGGAGATCCATGGGTCGACCACGATCGGGATGCACGGCGCGGGGACGGGGACCCCCAGAGCGGCGGCCGTGAGGGCGATTACCTCCGGATTCAGGGGTGAGTGGCACAGGCCGAAGGAGGGGATGTTCACCTCCGGGATGATGTCCAAGATCGTCCCTGCGGGCAGGTCGTTGGCGAAAACCCCCATCGGCTCCACGATGAGGACGGACGGGAAGAACCCCATGTCGCAGAACATGGGGGTCCCCAAAACGGCAACCGGGCCCGGCATGCCCGCCATGCTAGGGACTCCACGAACCGGTGTCAGGGTGTTGGTCGGTCTGCAGTCGAACCGGAAAGTGATGCTTCCGACACTTCGCGCTCGGCCCGGCGACACCCGGCAACGAATTGGCCAAACCGGTTGCTCCACCCTGACCACTCAGCCATGCTTGCGGCGGACGGGACGCACGGTGCGTGCCTGACACCCGAGGAGTATGGGACATGCCCACCTATCTATCCCCTGGCGTTTACATCGAAGAGGTGCCCGCGGGCACCCGCCCGATCGAGGGCGTCGGAACCGCGATCGCCGGTTTCGTCGGTTTCGCTCCGACCGGACCCCTCAATGAAGCGACACTCGTCACGAACTGGATCCAGTACGTGGCGACGTTCGGCGACATGGTGGAGGAGTTCGCGCTTGGTAAGGCCGTCTACGGCTTCTTCAACAACGGCGGTGGTCGCGCGTACATCGTGCGGCTCCCTGCTTCCGGTGACGGAACGTCCGCATCTCCTGGGCTTCCCGTCGGACAGCTCGCTCTCGCCGGAGGCGGCAAAGGTGCCGGCACACCCGCGTTCCAGGTGCGCGCTCTCGATGCGAACGCCGGCGCAATCTCGGTGGATGTCGAGCCCGCCGCGGGCGCCGCGCCTGACTCTGGCACGTACGACGTCACCGTCTCCAGCGATTCGGGCGCGAAGGAGACGTTCACGGGTGTCACGGCGGGTCCCGGTGCCAAGAACATCGCCGAACTGATCAACACGGGTTCACGCCTCATCGAGATCGAGGAACTCGATGTCGCAGCCGCCGACCTCGCAGCGGGCCTGAGCACCGGCACTGTCGCGCTGAGCATCCCCTCGGGCACGGTGGTTCCGACCGTCCCCACAGCAGAAGTCATCGGCGATGCTGCACAGCGCACCGGCTTCGCGGCCTTCGAGGCCCTGGAAGAGATCACCATGGTGCTGGCTCCCGATCTGGTCGTCGCCCACCGACAGGGACTGATCGACACGCAAGGCGTCGTCGCCGTCCAGAACGCGATGGTGTCGCACTGCGAGCTGATGGGTAATCGCATGGCGATCCTGGACACCCCCGCCGGACTGACTGCGCAGCAGGCATCAGATTGGCGGGAGACCACCACGAACTTCGATTCGAAGTTTGCGGTGCTGTACTGGCCATGGATCGAGGTCTTCGACCCCTCCGTCGGACACGACATGCTCTTCCCGCCGTCCGGTCACGTCGCCGGACTCTGGAGCCGCAACGACAACACCCGCGGTGTCTTCAAGGCCCCGGCCAATGACGTGCTGCAGGGCGCCGTGGGACTCGAACTCAACGTCACCCGCGGCGAGATGGACATGCTCAACCCCGAGGGGGTCAACTCCATCAAGTCCTTCCCGGGTCGCGGCATCCGCGTCTGGGGTGCTCGCACCCTGTCGAGTGATGCCGAGTGGCGCTACATCAACGTTCGGCGCTACTTCAACTACCTCGAGGAGTCGATCCTCCAGGGAACGCAGTGGTGCGTGTTTGAGCCGAACGACGCGCGCTTGTGGGGAACCATCACGCGCACCATCAACGCCTTCCTGGTCAACGAATGGCGGACCGGGGCCCTGTTCGGCGCAAAGCCGGAACAGGCGTTCTTCGTCAAGTGCGACGGCCAGAACAACACGGCCGAGACGATCGATGCCGGCATGGTGATCATCGAGATCGGTGTTGCACCCGTGAAGCCCGCCGAGTTCGTCATCTTCCGCCTGTCGCAGTTCTCCGGCGGCGCCTCCGTTAGCGACTAAGACCCACAAACCTAGATAGGAGTTAGACAATGGCACTTGTAGGTGGCGACGCACTTACCGCATTTTCGTTCGAGTTCTCCGTTGACGGCGTGACGATTCCCAACGTCGTTTCGGTGAACAGCATCAAGAAGACCGCGCCGATCATCGAAACCAAGTCGATGACCCCGACCGGCCAGTACGTCAACCAGAAGATGTATGGCACGCACCAGTCAGGTGAGATGAGCATCACCGTGCTCAACACCGGTGACTCAAGCGTGACCTCGTGGATCATGGACGGCCTCTCCGGAAACCAGTCCTCTGGACGGAAGTCGGCCACGTTGGTCTACAAGGACACCACCGGAGCGACGATCACGACTATGACGTTCGGCCAGGTCCTGGTCAGTGAGGTCGACTACGGCAACACCACCGCTGGTGAGCCGAGCGCGATCCAGATGACCATAACGCTGAGTTTCGTCGAGTTGAAGGTGTCGTAGCGGACCGATCATGACCGCGCCTACTGAGACGTTCCAGACGGCGTTCGACTTCGTCCTTCCCCGTGGCTACGTCGACGCGAGTGGTGCCATTCATCGCGAGGGAACGATGCGCCTTGCGACGGCACGGGACGAGCTCATGCCGTTACTCGATCCCAAGGTTCGAGACAACTCGGCATTCCTTTCGCTGGTGCTGCTCTCCCGCGTCGTCACTCGGCTGGGCACACTGCCCAACATCGACGACCAGGTCATGGGTGGACTGTGGGCAACCGATCTGGCGTTCCTGCAGGACCTCTATCGGCAGATCAACTCCGAGGGGCACACACTCATTGAAGTCACCTGCCCGTCGTGTTCCTCCAACTTTGCGGTGGACCTGGCAGGTGGTGGCCTGGGGGAAGCATGACGGCCGGGGCCGATGTGCTCTGGGACGAGATCGGGTTCCTGGCATTTCATTTGAACTGGTCGCTTGACGATCTCCTGGATCTCCCGCACGGCGTCCGGCAGCGGCTCGTGGACCAGGCGCGTGCCCTCGCTCGGGAGAGAGGTGCGTATGGCTGACGAAACCTCCCCTCATAAGGGATGGAAAGGCCCCTACCGCGGGGACTTCCTCTCCCTCGCCCCGCTGCGTCCACTCCTGTCCCGCATGGCGATCAACGTCGAACCCGCGGAGACCTACACCGTCACCCGTAGACCTACCGGTGTAGCGCAGCATGGCTTGGCCCATGGTCGCTTCACGAACTTCAGCGGAATCATCAGGACGGGCCGTGCCGTGTCCGCACCTCCCCCGCAGCCATCGGTGACGGGCCAGGGCGGGATCCCGATACCCGAGAATCCGTGGGCGGGCGGAGACGACGCACCCGAAGGCGCATTGCCGACGACCAGCGCGCCCGCGCTGCCGCAGCGAACTCCGACTCCACAGCCCGCCTCGCCAGGTGTGCGTCCCCAGGCCCCCCGCGGAGCCGCGCCACGGCGACCGGCAACCCCCGCCGACCGTCGCACTGCTCCACGGCCCACAGTCACGGCTCCGTCGACGCCACCGGACCTTGCGACTCCCGCCGCCGTGACGATCACGCCGGATGGTCAGGTGCTCACCAACCGGCTCCGGATGCGCGGACCGAAGCCACCGACACAAACCGAGAAGTCGCCGGAACCCGAGGCTCCCCGGGCGGCCGTACCGCCACCGAGTCGAACTCCCGCGACA
>JBJTBD010000039.1:0-38122 GCA_046091195.1 Actinomycetota bacterium | reverse complement strand
CATACTCCGGCTCCTGTTGCTTCTGGCCCTGTTGGGGATAGGTATGGGAGTCCTCTTCGCCGTCGCGTGGCTGGTCGGCACACGAACAGCCGGAATCGGATTCCTGATCTCACTTCCCGTGGCATTGCCTCTGCTGATCGGTCTCTTCGCATTCTCGACAGGTTCCGCCTACCGGCAGTTGTCGGGCCAGGCCGTTCAGTAGGTCGAGGCGAGTTACGGCTCGGACGTCGGGAGGGTCGGGACTCGCCAGCCGAGCGCCATAGCGCCGAGCCGCACCACGAGTGTGACTGCGATCCCCACCACGAACGGTGTCCACGCCCCGAGGCCCGATGTCGCCAGGAACGCGGCGGACCCCAGGGCTGCTGCCAGCGCGTAGACCTCACCGGTGAAGAACACGGAGATGCGTCGTCCCGCGATCAGATCACGGATGACGCCGCCGCCGATTCCCGAGAGCACGCCCAGAATCAGCGCCGGACCAACGCCGAATCCTGCGCTGCGTGCGACATCGGTGCCGACGACGGTGAAGGCGGCGAGCCCGACCGCATCGGTGACGGTGAAGACGTGTCGCATCCATCCCGGGTTGGTCTGCCACGGGGCGAGCAACGCGAGGACCCACACGACGAGCACGGTCGCGCCGATGATCCCCACGGTCGGCCAGAAGTCGATCAGCCAGAAGGGGGTGGTCACCATGAGGAGGTCCCGCAGCGTTCCGCCGCCGATGGCCGTGACGGCGGCCAGCGTGCTGACCCCGAGCCAGTCCATTCCCGCCCGCACACCCGCGACCGCACCGGAGGCAGCGAAGGCGATCGTGCCCACCACGAGGGCGATGGACAGGGGCAGCGGAAGCTCGAACATGGCGGCTACGCCGCGTCGAAGGGGACGACCGATGAGTCATCCACCTGCATGAGTGCCTCCGCGAGTGCCCCATCCGCTTCGGCGCGTAACGCTGCGGCGTTCGGGTCATCGAAGAGATTCACCGCCTCGTCGGGATCCACGGTGAGGTCGTACAACTCACCGAATGTGGTGCCCGCATAGCGACTCATCCGGAATCGATCGGTCACGAGGGTTCGGATCCTCACCGGGCCGGGCAGCCCGTCGATGCCGTAGGGCTGGTCCTCCTCAATGAGAACCGACGAGGGCCAGGGACGTCCATCGCCGCGCAGTAGTGGTGTCAGCGAACGTCCCTGCGCTGTTTGCATTGGCGGGGCATCCACGAGGTCGACCAGCGTGGGGCCGATGTCCGCGCTGCTCACCAGTTCCGAGTGGGTTCCGGATCCCTCCACTGCTCCGCCGATGATGAGCGGAACTCGCACGGCCCCCCGATAGTGCGTGAAGTGTTTGAGGATCATCCCATGATCGCCGAAAACGTCCCCGTGATCGGCGGTGAGCGCAATGACGGTGTCGTTCGCGAGCCCGGTGTCGTCGATCGCGGTCAGGATCCGACCGATGGAGTCGTCGATGAACTCGATCGAACCCAGTTCCGCGGCAAGCGCATGGCGGAATTGATCTTCGGTCGGGGCCCACAACATCATCGGATCGATATCCGGTTCGCCACGCTTGGCAGCGATCCGGCGTAGGTGCTCGGGGGAGCGCTCGTGACTCTGATGGAAGGTTGAAGGAATCGGCATGGAGGCGGGATCGTGCCGGCGGTAGTACTCGAGGGGTGGTGCAAAGGGATGGTGCGGGTCGGGGAAGGACACATAAAGAAGGAGATCCCCTTCGGTGTGTTCGGTGAGTCGACGGATCGCCTCCTCGGTCACGTAGGTGGTCGGATGCAGAGCGGCGGGTGCGGCCGACGCGTAGACCTGACCGGACCACCCCGCATACGTCTCGACAGCGTGCGCCTGGCCAGCCTGGGCCAACGGATCGAACCCGCGCTCGCGCGCCCATCGCAGATAGTTTCCTGATACGCGGTCACCATGCCCGCACACGAGGGACACGTCGTCGAATCCGTAGTAGTCCGGGGGCAGGGTGACATCCCCGTCGACGTGCCGTTGGAAGTCTTCCCAGGACTCAAAGGATTCCCCGAATGGTCCCTGCACGGCGCGCTCCCAGAGCGCGGGCATGGCCGCGCGGATCTGGTCAAGCTGGTAGTCCTCGTACGGGTAACCCATCGGCTGCAGGTGCAACTTGCCGACGGCTGCTGTGCGCCATCCCTGCGCGCGAAGGACCCGGGGGAAGGTCTCTGCGTCGGGGTGGAGGGGGATGCCGTTGGTGCGCAGACCGTGGGCGGACGGCCACCGGCCGGTCATGATGGTCGCGCGATTCGGCATGCACACGGGATTCGCCGCGAACGCGCGCTGGAACACGTGGCCCTGGCTCGCGAGGCGATCGATGTTCGGGGTTCGCACGGGGACGTGACCTTCGAAGCCCAGGTGATCGGCACGCAACTGGTCGGCGACGATCACCACGATCACACTCACGCCAGCCTCCCGAGTTCCCCGCACGCGACTCTGCCATCGATCAGGACGGAATCCACTCCGATAGCAAGGATGTCGTCCGGGTCAGTCCAGTCGACAGCTCGGTCGAGGACGACCAGGTCGGCTGCCATGCCCGGTGCGATGCGACCACGCCACCCCTCCTCGTGGCACTGCCAGGCACCGGCGTGGGTCATCGCATCGAGTGCCTGATCGACGGTGATCGCTTCCGCGTCGGTGTAGTCGGGTTCATCCCGAAGGTTCCGTGTGACGGCGGAGACGAGCGTGCGCCGCCAATCAGGTTCGATGACCGGAGCGTCAGTCGAGAGAGCAAGAACGACGCCGGCGTCGATCATCGAGCGAAGGGGCTGCTTGCCGAGGTTGCGCTCGCGCCCCAGGAACTGGGATGCAGCGGAAGCGACGGCCCACCGGATCCCTGGTTGTGTGTTCACGGCCATGGTGAGCGCATGGAGACGTGGGAGGTCGGACCGTTGCACCAGGTCACCGTGGATCACGTAGTGACGCAGGTCTTGACCTGATGTCAGCGCGGTGACGGAGTCGATGAACGCAGTGATGGTGGCATCCCCTGTGGCGTGGGTGCCCACCTGCCAGCCGCGGGATGCTCCCGCCTGGACGATCGCGTGAAGTTCCGCCACGCGTTCCGCGTCGTTCTCCCCGGCTACGGTCATGTGACCGTGGGTGCAGTCGTCGTAAGGCTCGCTCAACCACGATGTGCGGCTGCGCGGGATCCCATCGGCGAACACCTTGAGCTGATCGATGCTCACCCGCTGATGGCGTGGAGCCCGGCGTGGAGGACCCCACGCATCGAGACCCTCGGCGACCATCGCTGCCGTGGTGCCTCCCAAACCACCGAACAGCAACATGATATGTGTGCGGATGTGGAGGTCGCCGGCGTCGTCGAGGGATAGGTAGGCGGCCACCGCATCGAGCGTTCCGGTGCCGTCCATGAGGGTTGTCCCGCCGGGGCCCAGGCCCGGGTCGGTGACCGAGACGATTCCACGGTGTAGCAGGTCTGCTTGCGCCGTGCGAATCGCGTCGAAGCGTTCCGCCGCAGTGATCGGTGGCGTGGCACCGGCCACCAGTCCGACAGCGGCTTCGAACAGGAGTCCGGTCGGATGCCCTGACGCATCGCGGACCACCACCCCGCCGGGAGGGTCTGGCGTGGACGCGTCGATTCCCGCTGCGCGAAGGGCCGCGGAGTTCACCACGGCGGCGTGGCCCGAGAAGTCCCCGAGGAGGGCGGGGCCCGCGGGGGTCACATCGTCGATGTCTGTTGATGACAGTCGACCATCAGCGCCGGAGCCGCGCACCGAGGGCAGCCACCCTTGGCCCCGGTACCAGCCCGAGCTCTCCGGTCGCGCAGCACGCAGCAGGTTGCGAAGGGTCTCCAGATCAGGTGCATCGCCGAGGGGCAGGGCAGTCAGCGAACGTCCATGCTCGTAGGCGTGCAGGTGCGAATCGTCGATCCCGGGGATCACCGTCCGGCCGCCGAGATCCACGGTGGCCGTGGGTGCGTCCTCCGAGGGGAGGACGGCGACGATGTCGCGGTCCTCGATGATGATCGTGCTCAAGCGTGACTGTGTCCCGACGCGCGCATTGCCGAGAATTTGGCGTGATCCACCGGTCATGGTGCGATGCACGTTAGTCCCTCGCCCCCCGTGCCTCCCCGAAAGCAATTCCCGACAAACTTTGTGGAGATCGTTCCAACCCGAATGATCTGGGCGTTTTGTGGGACATTCACGCACTGTTCACCTATGGTGGGGGAGCCCAGCACGGGCGAAGTCGAGGATTCCTGGAGGACAGACGTGAGCACAATTCGACGCAAAGCAGTCGCGCTCGCCGGCACCGTCGGTGTGTTTGCGGCGGCACTCGTCGGCGTGACGGCGACTCCCGCCGCAGCAGCCGAAACGAACATCAAGGTTGGCACCGTCGCCATCAACGCGATGGGCCAGATTCCGTGGGCGCAGTCCGCGGGCATCTTCAAGAAGAACGGACTCAACGTCACAGAGGTCCGAATCTTCCCGGCACCGCCGCCGTCCCTGGCGGCACTCGCTGCCGGTGCGGTGGATTTCGTCTACTCACCATCCATTCCGATCATCAACGCGTACGCCAACGGCGGCATGGCCCTCAAGGTCGTTGCTCCGGCGGATGGGTACAAGCGCAGCGATCTCGCGGCGGCGAAGAAGGACCTGGCACTTGCTGCGAAACTGGATGACACGGGGGTGTGCGTGAGCCCCAGCGGTGGCATCAACTCGTGGAAGGACCTCAACGGCAAGACAGTTGCGGTGCCCGCGCGTAACGCCCAGGGAGAGGTCACGATCGCGCAGGCGATGGTCGCCGATGGCGGCAATCCCGGCACTGTCAACTGGGTCACCCTGCCCTTCCCGGCCATGTTGGACGCATTGAAGGCGGGTCGCGTCAGTGCAGCCTTCACAGTGGAGCCGTTCACGTCTGCCTGCGCGGCCCAGGGACTGAAGAACCTGGGGTCGCCCGGTATCCAGTTCTTCACGATCGAGAACGCGATCGGCATGTGGGTGACTACGGCGGACTACGCGGCCAAGAATCCCGATGCGGTCCTGGCCTTCCAGAAGTCCATCGCCGAGGTGCACAAGTTCGGGAACACGCCTGCAGGATGGGACAAGATCCTCCAGTCGGCGAACCCGGTGTACACCCAGGTCGACCTCGCCACGGCACGGAAGTCGAACCCCTCGTACTTCCCGCCGACCGTCACGGCCCTGGACCTCCGGGGTCCTGCGGACAAGATGCTGGCGCTTGGTTATCTCAAGAAGCCGCTGGACATCAAGGGCCTGCTCTACACGCAGTACCGCGGCTAAGGAGTTTGTCGTAACGAAGGAGTCGCTGTGCCAGGCGTAATCCGCCGCATTCCGGCGGGATTGGTCTCGGCCGTCGTCGCCCTGCTGATCTGGCAGGTCGTCGGATCGGTCGGCCCCCTGGCCGGCGACTCCTTCGCTACCGCAAGTGAAGCCATCACCGCACTGTTCGGGCTCCTCGCGGACTCCCAGTTCTGGCTCGCAGTCTTCGAAACACTGCAAATGGCAATCATCGGCTTCGCCCTGTCGATGGTGATCGCAGTACCTCTCGGTTTGCTGATCGGGCTCAGTCGCTTCTCCTACCGCTCCACGAAGTTCACCTTCGACTTCTTCAAGGTGATACCACCGATCGTGCTCATCCCGATCGCGATCCTGGTGATCGGTCCTAGCATCGCCATGGGCATCGCCCTCGCTGTCTTCGCGAACGTCTTCGCGGTCGCGATCCAGACTGCATACGGGGTCCGCGACGCTGACCCGACTCTCCTCGAGACCATGCGCTGCTATCGGATGAACGTGCTCCAGCAGATCCGTTACGCCCGCCTGCCCAGCGCGGCAGCCCAGATCGCCGTCGCGACCAGGCTTGCGGCGACGGCGAGTTTGATTGTGGCGGTAGTGGCGGGACTCGTCGGCGGGGCGCCAGGTTTGGGCCGGTTGTTGGCGTTGTACCAGTCCGCTGGGACGGCCGATCGCACCTACGCGGTGGTGCTCACGTTGGGCATCCTCGGTCTCGTCACCTCCCGACTCATCGTGCGCCTGCAGCGCCGAGCCGTGTTCTGGAGTGGTCGATGAGGCGCATCGAAAGGTGGCTGCTCGCGATCCTCATCGGTGGATGGCTTCCGGTCCTGTTGCTCACCTGGTGGTGGAACGCCAGCGCAGACTCAACGGACCCCTTCTTCCCACCGCTTCAGGCCATTTGGGAGCAGTTCCAGTACAACTGGATCTGGCAGTTCTGGGGTATCCACGTCATGCCCACCCTGCAGAACCTGGTGGTCGGCTTCTTGATCGCGGTGGTCATCGCAATCCCACTCGGAGTGTTGGTGGGTTCGTCTCGGACCACCGCGAGCTATGTCGAGCCTGTGGTCGATTTCATCCGATCCATCCCTCCGGTGGCTCTCGTTCCGATCTTCATCCTTCTTCTTGGCCTTGATTCCTCAATGCGTATCGCGTCCATCGCGTTTGCTGCGTCCTTCCCGATCCTGCTGAACACCATTGAGGGTGTTCGTGCTACGAACGTCGTCCTTCTTGACACGGCGATGGTTTTCCGGCTGACCCGGAACCAGGTTCTCTGGCGTGTCCGCCTGCCTAACGCGATGCCGACCGTCTTCGCCGGATTGCAGGTGGGCTTCCAGATCGCATTCATCGTTGCAATCGCATCAGAGATCCTTGGGTCGGGTTTCGGCCTGGGAGCCTTCACTCTGATCGCCACGGACAGTTTCATGATCCTCGACGCGTGGACCGGTGTGATGCTGCTGGGAATCCTGGGCTACGTGCTCAATCTCGTCTTCGACGTGGTCGAGCGCATCTCGCTACGTTGGTATTTCGGTCAGAAGAAGCTTGTCTAAGTGACGGAGGACAAGTGACGACGGCAGCCATTTCCATTCGCGATGTGCGGATGGACTACCCGACCCCGGACGGCGTGAAGCATGTTCTGGGGGGGATCTCGTATGACGTTACCGAGGGTCACTACGTGTCCATCGTCGGTCCGTCCGGGGTTGGCAAGACCACATTGCTTCGGCTTCTGACGGGGCTCGCGCAGCCGACCGGGGGCGAGATCGTCGTCGCCGGAAAGAAACTTTCGGGTGCTCCCGAAAGTTTGGCGGTCGTTCTGCAGGACTACACCCGGTCGTTGATGCCGTGGTTGACGGTGGAGCGCAATATCGCGCTACCACTCCGCAATGCGAAGTTGTCCAAGTCCGATGTCCGTCAGCGGATTAAGGAGTCCTTGATCGAAGTCGGCCTGGAGGGAAGCGAAAAGGCGTATCCGTGGCAACTCTCCGGCGGAATGCAGCAGCGCGTGAGCATCGCACGCGCCCTGGCGGTACGGCCGCGGATCCTCGTCATGGATGAGCCCTTCGCCTCCGTCGACGCCCAGACTCGATTCGATCTCGAGGACCTAGTCCTCAAAGTTCGGGCCGACTTCGGCATCACCACTCTGATGGTGACCCACGACATCGACGAGGCCACGTACCTGTCCGACGACGTGGTCGTCCTGTACGGGAGGCCGGCCACGGTCAGCGATGTCGTTTCGATCGACCTTCCCTTCCCACGGAGCCAGGTTGAGACCCGGAACGACCACCGGTTCTCCGAGCTGCGGACCCGGATCTACGAGAAAGTCCGGGGTCTGAGTTAGCCGCCGAGGAAATCCCTCGGCGAATCACTGTGATCTGGGTCATCTTTCCGCCTGTTCAGCCCTACCCTGTGGCTAGTTCCGTTCGCCCAGGAGGAGGGCCATGAACCAAAAGGTGAGCGCTGCCGGTGGTGTCGAGTACACCCACGCGGGCAAGGAGTACTTCGAAAAGCGGGGGCTGAAGCGATACGCCGGAGCTGCGTCGCTCTGGGGCCTCGGTGTGGCCGCGGTTATCTCCGGTGATTTCTCCGGCTGGAACTTCGGTATTGGAAACGCCGGCTGGGGCGGCATGCTCATTGCGACGATCATCATCGGGGTCATGTATGTGCTGATGATCTACAGCATCTCGGAGATGTCCGCAGCCATGCCCCACACGGGTGGCGCGTATTCGTTTGCGCGCTCGGCGATGGGTCCCTGGGGCGGTTTCGTCACGGGATTCGCGGAAACGGTCGAGTACGTGATTACTACGGCCGTGGTGGGCACATTCGCCGCCCTCTATGCGGATGCGATCGTGGCCGACCTCTTCGGCATTACGTTGCCCACTCTGGTGTGGGTGCTGATCATCTACGTGATTTTCGTGGCCCTGAATGCGGCGGGTGCGGCAGCCTCGTTCCGCTTCGCATTTATCATCGCGATTATCTCTCTGGCAGTGCTGGCGATCTTCTTCATCTCTGCGCTGTTCTCAGGGCAGTTCAGCACCGACAAGCTCTTCGACATCGCGCCAGAAGCTGGAGGCACGACGTTCCTGCCTTACGGAATCCTGGGAATCTTCCTGGCGATGCCGTTTGCCATCTGGTTCTTCCTTGGCATCGAGGAACTTCCGTTGGCGGCAGAGGAGACGCAGACGCCGGCAAAGGACATCCCGAAGGGTGCGATCACGGGCATGTTCACGCTGCTCGTCACCGCCTTCCTCGTCCTGATTCTCAACCCAGGCGTGTTGGGCGCGGCGGCGATCTCGGGATCCGGTGAACCGATCCTGGATGGTTTCCGGGCGATCTTCCCGAACAGTGAAATTGCGGCGCTGCTGTCGTTGATGGCGCTCGCCGGTTTGATCGCGTCGTTCCAGGGGATCATGTTCGCCGCGGGACGCAACGTGTACTCGCTATCCCGTGCGGGCTACTACCCGAAGTTCCTGTCTCTGACAGGTGCGCGCAAGACGCCGTGGGTGGCACTCGTTGCCAGTGCAGTCGTTGGTGTCGTCCTCGTCTTCGGATTAGGTGCGATCGCCTACGGAGGGGAAGAAGCACCGTACGTCAATGCTGCGAATGCGCTACTGCTCATCGCAGTATTCGGTGCTGTCATCGCGTACATCCTGCAGATGGTGGCGTTCCTCATCCTGCGTCGGAAGTTCGCGAATGCGGAGCGTCCTTACCGCAGTCCCGTTGGCCTGTGGGGTGCTCTGGTGGCGGGCGTCATCGCTCTGCTCACCCTGGTACTCATGCCGTTCAACGCGGACTACCGGGCGGTCATCATCTGGGTGGCCATCGTGTATGTCATTGGTTTGGTGCTCTTCGCGATCTTCGGGCGCAAGCGACTCGTGCTCTCCCCAGAGGAGGAGTACGCGGTCACCGGAGGCGTGCACGGCTTCCCCGAACGGGAGGGCTACGACGTCACCGAGCAGCTCGAGGAAGCCGGTAAGGAAGACTGGCGCCAATAGGGCATCACCACAGGAGGGAGGGGTTCGCCCCTCCCTCCTGTGTCAGTTAAGGGAGGAACCATGGCCAAACCGACCCGCATGAGCGTTGATGAACTTCGTCGTCTCGTCGACGACGGATCCATCGACACCGTCGTCGTCGCGATCACCGACATGCAGGGCCGCATGCAGGGCAAGCGTGTCCATGCCGGCCACTTCCTTGACGAGGTACTGGGTCACGGCACGGAAGGCTGCAACTACCTCCTTGCAGTCGACGTCGACATGAACACCGTGGGCGGCTACGCCCTCTCGTCCTGGGACACCGGGTATGGCGACATGGTCTTCCACCCCGATCTCGACACCATTCACCTGCAGAGCTGGCAGCCCGGAACCGCGGCACTGATCTGCGACATCCAGGACGAGGAGGGACACGACGTCGCCCCGTCACCTCGCCAGATCCTGCGCAAGCAACTCGCTGCACTCGCCGGCCAGGGCATGGTGGCGATGGTCGGGACGGAACTCGAGTTCATCGTCTTCGTCGACTCCTACGAGGAAGCCTGGGAGAGCGGCTACCGCGACCTCACACCGGCCAACCTCTACAACGTCGATTACTCACTCCTCGGGACTGCCCGCGTGGAGCCGCTCTTGCGGCGCATCCGGAACGCGATGGCGGATGCGGGCATGACGGTCGAGAGCGCGAAGGGGGAGTGCAACCTCGGTCAGCATGAGATCGCCTTCAAGTACTCCGACGCCCTCACCACCTGCGACAACCATGTCGTCTACAAGACCGCAGCGAAGGAGATCGCCGCCCAGGAGGGTGTCTCGATCACCTTCATGGCGAAGTTCAACGAGCGCGAGGGCAACTCGTGTCACATCCATTTCTCGTTCCGGTCCGCCGACGGCAAGGCGGTCATGGCCGGCGACTCTTCGCCCGACGGCATGTCCGACCTCGGCCGGAGTTTCATCGCCGGACAGATCGCGCACGCCGCCGAGCTCACGCTCCTCTATGCGCCGCAGATCAACTCCTAGAAGAGGTATCAAGCTGGATCCTTCGCCCCCACGGCACTGCGCTGGGGCCGGGACAACCGCACGTGCTCGTTCCGCCTGGTGGGGCACGGCCACTCGCTGCGCTTGGAGAACCGGATCCCCGGCGGGGATGTGAACCCCGACCTCGCCGTGGCCGGGAGGATCGCCGCTGGACTCGACGGGGTCGCCCGGAAACTCCCGCTGGAGGCGGCCTTCGTCGGCAACGCGTACGAGAGCGATTCCGCCCGCGTTCCCGCGACCATGGGCGAGGCCCTAGCCCTCTGGGAGAACTCGACCTGGATCCGCGACTCCTTCGGAGAGGAAGTACAGGCCCACTACGCGAACATGGCGCGCGTGGAGATGGCAGCATTCAACTCCGCGGTGACCGACTGGGAGCGGTTCCGCGGATTCGAGCGACTCTAGGAGCGCCATGCACGCCGTGATCAATCCTGCGACCGAGCAGGTCATCGCCGAGGTGCCCGCCACAAGTGCGGCGGAGACTGACGCGGCTATTGCGCGTGCCGAGCGCGCGTTCGAGTCGTGGAAGCGCACGGCCCCCGGTGAGCGTGCGGACCTGCTGCGTGCATTCGCCACGGTGGTGCGCGACCACACCGAGGAGTTGGCCCACCTCGAGGTCGCCAACTCCGGTCACACCATCGGCAATGCGCGGTGGGAGGCGGGCAACGTCGTCAACGTGCTCAACTATTACGCGGGCGCACCCGAGCGTCTCTTCGGGCGGCAAATCCCGGTGCCGGGGGGCGTGGACATCACGTTCCAGGAACCTATCGGTGTCGTGGGCATCATCGTCCCGTGGAACTTCCCGATGCCCATCGCGGGTTGGGGTTTCGCGCCGGCGCTCGCAGCCGGATGCACCGTGGTGCTCAAGCCGGCGGAACTCACCCCGCTCACTGCGATCCGCCTGGGGGAACTCGCACTCGAAGCGGGTATCCCCGAAGGCGTGTTCACGGTCCTGCCGGGGAAGGGCTCGATCGTCGGGCAACGATTCGTCGACAACCCGACCGTGCGCAAGATCGTGTTCACGGGTGCCACCGAGGTGGGCACGCGCCTCATGGCCGGGTGCGCCCCCCAGGTGAAGCGCGTGACACTCGAACTGGGTGGCAAGAGTGCGAACATCGAGTTCGCCGACGCCGACATCACCAAGGCAGCGGCCACCGCCCCCTACGGCGTCTTCGACAACGCAGGTCAGGACTGCTGCGCGCGATCGCGGATCCTGGTGCAACGCACTGTGATGGACGAATTCCTCGCCGGTCTGGAGAAGTCCGTTGCCGGGGTCGCCGTCGGTGATCCGGCTGATGAGAAGACCGAGATGGGTCCGCTGATCTCGCGCGGCCAACTCGAGACCGTCGCCTCCTTCGTGCCCGACGACTCCCAGGTGCTGTTCCGCGGGGACTGCCCCACGGGATCTGGTTTCTGGTTCCCCCCCACGGTGCTCACGGCCACGGAGAACGACCGCGTGTTCACGGAGGAGATCTTCGGCCCCGTGGTGGTCGTAGTGCCCTTCGACGACGAGGCCGACGCGATCCGGATGGCGAACAACTCCGCGTACGGCCTCTCCGGCTCGATCTGGACCCGCGACGTCGGGCGTGCCATGCGCGTCGCGCGCGGTGTGGAGTCGGGCAACCTGTCCGTGAACTCCCACTCCTCCGTGCGTTACTGGACCCCCTTCGGTGGGTTCAAGATGTCCGGTCTGGGCCGTGAACTCGGACCCGATGCGCCCGAGGCCTTCACCGAAACCAAGAACGTCTTCATCGCGACCGACGAATAGGAGTCACATGTCCAGCAACTGCCGACGTCTCGAAGGCCGGTCCGCCGTCATCACGGGAGGTGGCAGCGGTATCGGTCTGGCCACCGCACGCCGTCTCGCCGACGAGGGTGCGCACGTGGCCATCGGGGACATGGACGCATCATCCGGGCAGGCCGCCGCCGATGAAGTGAACGGGATGTTCGTGCAGTGCAATGTCACCGATGCCGGCGATGTGGCCGAACTCTTCCGCGCAACGAAGGACCGTTACGGCTCGGTCGACATCGCGTTCAACAATGCGGGGATCTCGCCGCCCGACGACGATTCGATCCTGGAGACGGGTATCGACGCGTGGCGTCGGGTGCAGGAGGTGAACCTCACGTCGGTCTACCTCTGCTGCAAGGAGGTGCTTCCCTACATGCTCGAACAGGGCAAGGGATCGATCATCAACACCGCCTCCTTCGTGGCGACCATGGCCGCGGCGACCTCGCAGATCTCCTACACCGCGTCCAAGGGTGGCGTGCTCGCGATGACCCGGGAACTCGGTGTGCAGTTCGCGCGGAGCGGGATCCGGGTCAATGCGCTTTCGCCCGGACCCGTGGCCACACCCCTTCTTATGGAGTTGTTCGCCAAGGACCCCGAGCGGGCGGCCCGACGCCTGGTGCATATCCCGGTGGGACGGTTCGGGGAACCGGAGGAGATCGCCGCTGCCGTGGCGTTCCTGGCCAGTGACGATTCCTCGTTCATCACGGCGTCGAACTTCCTGGTGGACGGCGGTATCTCCGGCGCGTACGTCACGCCGCTGTAGGGGGCGCCATAGGAAGGAAAGCCATAGGACAGGATGTGACCGTGCGGCCCTCCGTCGTGATCATCCTCGCTGCGGGCGAGGGCAAGCGGATGAAGTCGGCCACCCCCAAAGTCCTGCACACCATCGCCGGGCGGAGTCTGCTCGGCCATGTGGTCGAGGCGGCCGCGGCGACCGAACCCGAACACCTGATGGTCGTCGTCGGGCATGGCCGAGATCAGGTGGTGGCGCACCTGGCTGAGATCGCCCCCTGGGTCCTCACCGTGGTCCAGGAGGAGCAGCACGGCACCGGTCACGCCGTGCGCATCGCACTCGCGGACCTCGCGGCGCGCGGCGCGGCTCTCGGTGGCGGTCCCGTGGTGGTGCTCACCGGAGATACACCGCTTCTCACGGGGCCGTCGGTCGTGCAACTCGTCGAGACGCATATCGGCGGTCGCGCGATGGCCACGGTCGTGACCGCGGACCTCGACGATCCCACGGGATACGGCCGGATCGTGCGTGAATCAGACGGCTCCGTTATCGCCATCGTCGAGCACCGCGACGCAACCGCCGATCAACTCGAGATCACCGAGATCAACTCGGGGATGTATGCCTTCGATGCGCAGCGATTGATCGAGTCCCTCGCGGCGATCACCACTCAGAACGCGCAGGGCGAGGAGTACCTCACCGACGTGATCGCGATCCTGCGCGGACATGGGCAACCGGTTTCCGCAACGGTGGTGGATGACCCCACCGAAATCCTGGGTGTCAACGATCGCGTGCAACTTGCCGAGGCGGGGGCGATCATGCGCGACCGGATCAACGTCCACTGGATGCCCGAGGGCGTGACCATCGCCGATCCGGGATCCACCTGGATCGACGTCGACGTGGAGATCGCCGCGGATGTCACGTTGGCGCCGCAGACCGTGCTCCGCGGTCCCACCACCATCGAGACCGGCGCCCAGATCGGCCCCGGCACCACCTTGATCTCCTGCGAGGTCGGTGCGGACGCCGAGGTGCGGCACACCTGGGCGGAGCTGGCCGTGATCGGCGCGCGCGCCACCGTCGGTCCCTTCACCTATCTGCGCCCGGGCACAACACTCGGTGCCGACACCAAGGCCGGTGCCTACGTCGAGATCAAGAACTCCCAGATCGGAGACGGCGCCAAGGTCCCGCACCTGTCCTACGTCGGGGATGCCGAAGTGGGGGAGGGCACCAACATCGGGGCCGCCACGGTGGTGGTGAATTACGACGGCCAGGACAAGCACCGCACGGTGATCGGGCGCGATGTTCGCATCGGGTCGGACACCATGCTGGTCGCACCGGTCACCATCGGCGACGGCGCCTACACTGCCGCCGGTTCGGTCATCACGGACGACGTCCCACCGGGTGCGCTCGGGGTCGGCCGCGGAAAGCAGCGCAACATCCGCGGCTGGGTTGAGCGCCGACGCGCGGGTAGCGCATCAGCCGAGGCCGCGCGCGCCGCCGGGGACGCATCTGACAGGGTTTCCCCCAACGACGATCAGGAGGTCTAGTGGCCGAGAAGTCCGTGCCCACCCAGAAGAAGTTGGTGCTCCTGGCCGGACGGTCCCACCCGGAGCTCGCGCACCAGGTCGCCGAGGAACTCGGCATTGTCGTCTCGCCCACCCTCGCCTACGACTTCGCCAATGGCGAGATCTTCATCCGCTTCCAGGAATCGGTACGTGGTACCGACGCGTTCGTCCTGCAGAGCCACACCACGCCCATCAACACCTGGATCATGGAGCAACTCATCATGATCGATGCACTCAAGCGCGCATCCGCCAAGCGCATCACCGTGGTGGTGCCCTTCTACGGCTACTCGCGCCAGGACAAGAAGCACCGCGGCCGCGAACCCATCTCCGCTCGGCTCATGGCAGACCTCTTCCACACCGCCGGCGCGGACCGGCTGATGACCGTCGACCTCCACACCTCGCAGATCCAGGGGTTCTTCGACGGCCCCGTCGATCACCTCTTTGCCCTGCCGCTCCTCGCTGCGCACGTCTCGGCCAACCTGCCCCGCGAGCAGATCACCGTCGTCTCACCGGACGCGGGTCGCGTGCGCGTGGCCGAGCGCTGGACCGACGTGCTCGGTGCTCCGCTGGCGATCATCCACAAGCGTCGCGACCCGGACGTTCCCCACCACGTGCGCGTCTTCGAGGTCGTCGGTGACGTGCGGGACCGCATCTGCATCCTCGTCGACGACATGATCGACACCGGTGGCACGATCGTGAAGGCCGCCGAGACCCTCTTCGAGCAGGGTGCGTCGCAGGTGATCGTGGCCGCGACCCACGGCATCCTGAGCGATCCGGCCCGGGATCGACTGCAGAACTCCGCGATCAGCGAGGTCGTGGTCACCGACACCCTGCCCATTCCGCCCGAGCATCAATTCGAGAAGCTCACCGTTCTCCCCATCGCCCCGCTGCTGGCCAAGGCCATCCACGAGGTCTTCACCGACGGCTCGGTGACCACCATGTTCGAGGCGGCTACCCAGGACGAAGCCTCGTCTCACTGACCAAAGGCGCGGTTGATAGAGTCCGGCCTGTCCTCGGCGAGGGTGGAAACACCGTTATCGACGTCGGCGCCCCACGGCGCGCGTCGCGCCGAGGCGCAGGAGAGCCGAGGAGAGACATGACCAACGTCAGCATCAGCGCGACCCCGCGTTCGGATTTCGGCAAGGGCGCTGCCCGCCGTGTGCGCCGCGGTGGTCAGGTTCCCGGGGTCATCTACGGCCGCGGCACCGAGCTCACCCACGTCTCCCTCCCCGAGCACGAGCTCGACCTCGCCCTGCGTAAGCCGCGCGTGGTGCTCAACGTGCAGATCGACGGCACGACCTACTTGACCAAGCCGCGAGACATCCAGCGCGATCCGGTCAAGCGAAGCCTCGAACACGTCGACCTCGTCGTGATCACCCAGCAGGAAGCAGCCATCCGTAGTTCGTACGCCGATGCAGTCGCCAAGGCGCACCAGCTCGCGGTCGAAGCCGGCTACGACCCGGCTGCGGTTGTGCAGGCACTCGAGGAGGCCGTCGCCCGCGGTGAGGATCCGATGGTTGCGGTCGACCACGCCGTCAATGACGTCAAGGAGAAGGCCGCCGCCGCGGCGGCCGCATCCGCGGCTGCATCGGCGCAGGAGGCCGCTGCCGCACCGGCCGCCGAAGCAGCGGGCACCCCTGCCGCCGAGGCTCCCTCCGGCAACTGAGATCGGCCACCATGTCCGGACCGTGGTTGATCGCGGGTCTGGGCAACCCCGGACCCGCCTACGCAGGGACCCGTCACAACGTCGGGGCCATGGCGGTTCGTGCACTCATCGCCGAGCACGCGGCGAAGCCGTCGCGTCACAAGCGTGCCCTCGCCGAGGTTGCCGAACTCCGCGTGGGGATTCCCGGGGCGACCCATCAGGTCATCGCGGCGTGTCCGTTGAGCTACATGAACGAGTCCGGTGGGCCGGTGTCCGCGTTGATGGCGTTCTACAGCGTCGAGCCCGATCATCTGATCGTGCTGCACGACGAACTCGATATCGACTTCACCACACTGCGGGTGAAGTTCGGTGGCGGTGACAACGGCCACAACGGGCTCAAGAGCATTCGATCGGCGTTGGGAACGGGTGACTTCTATCGCGTGCGCATCGGTATCGGTCGCCCCGTGGGGCGCCAGGCCCCGGCGGATTTCGTCCTCCAACCCTTCACCTCAGCCGAACGCGCCGACCTTCCCACCGTGCTGGACCGTGCCGCGCGCGCGTCGGTGAGCGTGGTGGAGGATGGGCTCGAAGCAACGCAGAACACCTTCAATGCCCGGGAGTGACGTGAACGACGCGCACGTCTCGCTGGAGATCGCCCAGCAGGCCGGTCGCCTCCTCCTCGAGTTGAGGGAGCAGTTCCTCGCCGAGCACGGCCCGGAACTGACCCGGGAGCAGGCCGATCGACTTCGGGATCTCGCCGACGCGGAATCGCACACCCTCATCTCCCGCGCCCTCGCCGAGGCACGCCCGGCGGATTCGGTGCTCAGCGAGGAGGGCAAGGACGACTCCGCGCGACTCGAGGCCGCCCGCGTATGGATCGTCGACCCGCTCGACGGAACCTGGGAGTACGGGCAGATCCGCAGCGACTTCGCCGTGCACATCGCACTGTGGGACATGGCGGAGCAGCGCGTGAGTGCGTGCACCGTCGACCTCCCCGGGCAGGGGCTCACCCGCAGCGTGCTCGACGCTGAGCCAGGCGTCCATCCATTACCCACCGACCGCCCACTCCGCATCGTCGCCTCGCGGAGCCGACCTCCGGAGACACTCGCACGCATCGTCGATGACCTGAGCGTTGTTCTCGCAGCACAGGGGATCACCCAGGGTGTCGAGGTCGTCGACGTCGGGTCGGTGGGTGCCAAGGTCAACGAGGTGCTCGCTGGTCGCGCCGAGGCCTACGTGCACAACACCGGCTTCTACGAGTGGGACGTGGCGGCGCCCTACGGCGTCGCACTGCACTATGGGCTCGTCCCCAGTCATTTCGACGGCAGTCCGGTCACGTTCAACCACATGCCCCCGTACGTCACCGACCTCGTCGTGGCGCATCCGGATATCGCCGCGGCCCTGCGCTCCGTGCTCCGCACGTGAGTCTGCGCGGCGTCCTCGACGCACTCCGCGCGGATCCATCGGTCGCGCGTATCAGTGAGTTGGCCCAGACAACCTCCGACCACATCACAGTTGTCAGTCCGGTCACAGCCGTTCCGATCGTGGCCGGTGTGATCGCCGAGCGGACACCACTTCTCGTGATCACCGCCACCGGGCGCGAGGCCGAGGACCTCGCCGCGTCCTTGGCCGAGGTAAGTGAGGGCGATGTCGCGGTGTTCCCGTCATGGGAAACGCTCCCGCACGAGCGACTATCCCCCTCAAGTGACACGGTCGGTCAGCGTGTTGCAGTCCTGCGTCGTCTCGCCGTCGGTGATGGAAACCTGCGCGTAGTCGTCGCATCCGCGCGTGCAGCGATGCAGCCGATTCCCGCCGGGCTCGGCGAGGTGGAGCCCGTCGAACTGCGTGCCGGCGACAGTGCGGATCTGACCGAACTCGTCGAGCGCCTGGTCACCCTCGGCTACGAGCGTGTCGACCTCGTGGAGCGTCGCGGTCAGCTCGCCGTGCGCGGTGGCATCCTCGATGTCTTCCCACCCACGAGTGAGCATGCGCTGCGCGTGGAGTTCTGGGGTGACGAGGTCGAGGAAGTGCGCCACTTCGCAGTCACCGACCAGCGCTCCCTCGAGTTAGCGGACGGTCTGTGCGCATACGCGGTGCGCGAGGTGCTGCTGACCCCGGAGGTGCGGGAACGTGCACAGTCCCTCGCGCAGGCACATCCGCAGGTCGCCGGACTCTGCGAGAAGGTCGCCGCAGGTATTCCCGTGGAGGGCATGGAGTCGCTTGCCCCGGCACTCGTGGGAGACATGGTCGGCCTGCACACCCTGCTTCCGGTGGGGGCACACGTCGTCGTCGTGGACCAGGCCCGAGTGGAGAGCCGCGCTGCCGATGTTGTGCGCACCGCCGAGGAGTTCCTCGCTGCCGGTTGGCATGCAGCTGCGGTGGGTGGCGAAACCCCGATCGAGCTCGCCCCCGCTGCGTACCTCACCCTCCCGGACATCGAGGAGTCCGCGCGCGCGGTAGGACGCACGTGGTGGGAAGTCACGTCGCTGCCACGGGAGGATGCCGATGTCACGGTGCCGGCAATGCCGGCACCCGAATTCCGAGCAGACGCGGACGCTGCGATCGAATTCCTGCGCGGTGCAATCTCCGGCGACCACCGCGTGGTCGTCGTGGGGGAGGGACACGGCCCTCTCGAGCGTCTTGCCGAGGAACTATCCGAGGCTCAGGTTCCCGCACGCATCCTCGACGACGTCGAGGCCCAACCCGATGCATCGGTGGTCACCCTCGCACCGGGTCGGTGGAGCCACGGATTCACCTGGGCCGATGTGGACCTGCTCACGGTCACCGACATTCTGGGTCAGCGATCCCAGGAGATCCGTCGGATGCCGAGCCGGCGTCGTCGCAGCATCGATCCGCTGTCCCTCACCCCGGGGGATTACGTCGTGCACGAGCATCACGGAGTTGGCCGCTATGTCGAGATGATCCGCCGCACGGTGGGAGGCGCGGAGCGTGAGTACGTGATCATCGAGTACGCGGCGAGCAAGCGGGGCCATCCTCCAGATCGGCTCTTCGTTCCGATGGACCAGCTCGACCTCGTTACCCGATACGTCGGGGGTGAAGCACCGTCGGTTCATCGCCTCGGTGGCGCGGATTGGGCGAAAGCCAAAGGGCGTGCGCGAAAAGCGGTCAAGCAGATCGCGGGGGAGTTGGTGCGGCTCTACGCCGCACGGCAGTCGGCAGCTGGCTACGCATTCGCCTCGGACACTCCGTGGCAACGGGAGTTGGAGGATGCCTTCCCGTACATCGAGACACCCGATCAGGTCGCGTGCATCGACGAGGTAAAGCGCGACATGGAGCGGACCGTTCCAATGGATCGGCTGATCTGCGGGGATGTGGGCTACGGCAAGACAGAGATCGCCGT
The DNA here is from genome assembly GCA_046091195.1 of Actinomycetota bacterium. GTDB lineage: Bacteria > Actinomycetota > Actinomycetes > S36-B12 > S36-B12 > VGCC01. The sequence continues at coordinate 18,742 of JBJTBD010000039.1, read as the reverse complement.
CCGCGCAGCGTTCAAGGCCGTGCAGGACGGCAAACAGGTCGCCGTTCTCGTGCCGACAACTCTGCTCGTCCAGCAGCACCTCTCCACATTCGCCGAGCGGTTCGCGCCGTTCCCGGTGAAGGTCGCCGGACTCTCGCGATTCAACACCGAGAAGGAGATGAAGGCTGTCCTCGAGGGCCTGGCCGATGGCACGGTCGACGTCGTGATCGGTACCCATCGCATCCTGACCCCGTCCGTGCGATTCAAGGATCTCGGGTTGGTCGTCATCGACGAGGAACAGCGGTTCGGCGTCGAACACAAGGAGCATCTGAAGGCGCTGCGCACCAACGTGGACGTCCTCGCGATGTCGGCGACCCCCATCCCGCGAACCCTCGAGATGGCCGTGACCGGAATCCGGGAGATGAGCGTCATCCAGACTCCGCCCGAGGAACGTCATCCTGTGCTGACCTACGTCGGTCCCTACGACGCGCAGCAGATCACGGCGGCGATCCACCGGGAACTCCTGCGTGACGGACAGGTGTTCTTCGTGCATAACCGGGTCGAATCGATCGAGCGTGCCGCGGCACGTGTCCGCGACCTCGTTCCGGAGGCAAACGTCGCTGTCGCGCATGGGCAAATGGGCGAGGCTGCCCTTGAGCAGGTGATCATCGACTTCTGGGAGAAGCGCATTGACGTCTTGATCTGCACGACGATCGTCGAGTCGGGCATCGACATCGCGAACGCGAACACGCTCATCGTCGATCGGGCCGACACTTTCGGACTCTCACAGCTGCACCAGTTGCGCGGCCGCGTCGGCCGCGGCCGCGAGCGCGCCTACGCGTATCTGCTGTACGACCCAAACAAGCCATTGACAGAAACCGCGCACGAACGACTCGCCACGATCGCCCAGCGCACGGACCTGGGTTCGGGTATGCAGATCGCACTGAAGGATCTCGAGATTCGTGGGGCGGGCAATCTGCTCGGGGGTGAGCAGAGCGGTCATATCGCCGACGTCGGCTTCGATTTGTACCTGCGGCTTGTGGGAGAGGCGCTGGCGGAGTACCGGGGTGACCCCGAGACGCGTGAGGTCAGTGTCGAGTTGCCCATCACCGCGCACATTCCCGAGAACTACGTGCCGCAGGAGCGACTACGCCTCGAGGCATACACGCGACTCGCCGACGCGCAGACCGACGCGCAGGTTGCGGAGGTGGGTGCGGAACTCCTCGACCGCTACGGGCCACTCCCCGAGACTGTGGAATCCCTCCTCGCGGTGGCGCGCTTCCGGGCCCACTGCCGTGCAGCCGGTATCACCGAGGTGGTGGCTCAGGGGGCCGGAGTTCGGCTCGCCCCCGTGGAGCTTCGGGAATCCGCGCAGATGCGACTCACCCGGCTCTACCCGAAGACCGTGATCAAGCCTGCGGTCCGTACGATCATCGTGCCGAAGCCAGCCGGTGCCACAGATGGGGCCCTTCTGGGGTGGGCCGAGGAACTGATCGACGTCGTTGCACAATGAAACTGGAACAGGGGTGCTCCGTGAAGGTTCGTGCCGCCATGGCCGTCGTGGCCGTCCTCGCCCTCAGTGCGTGTAGTGGCCAGACCGCCGGTTCCGCGGCCGTTATCGGGGACACCCGCATCACGGACGAAACCATCAGCGCCGAGGTTGAGAACCTCCTCACCGCGCAGGGCAAGAGTCTCGATGATGCTTCCCCGTCGATGATGGCCACGGCCTTGGGACGTGCGGTCACTACGGAGCTCGTCGACCAGGTCGCCACGAATGAGGGCGTGACCGTCAACGCGGGTGAGATCGACGCGGTCCTCGACGCCTACGGCGAGCAGGCCGGTGGCATTGCGGAGTTCGAGAAGTACCTGCTGACACAGGATGTCGCACCCGATCAGATCACCAGCATCATTCGGCTCAATATCCAGGTGGAGAAGCTGGGGCTGAAGTTGGCCCCCAATGAGTCGCCGGATATGCAGTCCCTCGCCGTCTTCCAGACTGTCGGCAAGTTCAGCGAGGAGGTCGGGGTGGAGATCAGCCCGCGCTACGGCACCTGGGATCCCGCGAACCTCACGATCGGCCCGCCCCCGGACGATCTCTCGACGCCTAACTGACCAGACCGACGATGCCCCGCGGTGACCGGTTCCTCGACCTCGTCGAGGTCATGGATACCTTGCGGTCCCCCGGCGGGTGCCCCTGGGATGCACGCCAAACGCACCGATCACTCGTCGAATACCTCGTCGAAGAAGCGTACGAGACCGTCGAAGCGATCGAGATCGATGATGATCCAGGTCTTCGGGAGGAACTCGGGGACCTCTTGTTGCAGATCGTCGTCCATGCGCGGATCGCCCAGGACGCTGAGACACCCTGGGACATCGACGATGTCGCCGACGGCATCATCACCAAATTGATCGCCCGACACCCCCATGTGTTCGGGGACGCGACGGCGGACACCGCGGAGCAGGTCGAGGCGAACTGGCACGCTTTGAAGGCCAAAGAGAAGGGCCGCACCTCGGTCACGGATGGGATCCCCGATTCACTCCCAGCACTCGTGCGTGCATCGAAACTCCTCGCACGTAGTGTGGCTCTCGATCTCCCCGCGCTCCCCGAGCAGGCAGCCGCTGATGTCACGCTGAAGGATGTGCAGTCCGAGGAGGAATTCGGATCACTTCTCCTGGCACTCGTCGCCGCTGCCCGTCACCGAGACTGGGATGCGGAGTCGGCGCTGCGCCAGGCGGTGCGGATGCGGATCGCGGAGATTCGGGAGGGCGAAAAGTGAGCGGGACACCCGATCGTCGTCGGCGCATCATCGCATCCGTTGTCGTCGCGCTCGTTCTTCTTGTTGGTCTTGCGATCGCGCTCGTGAGTCGCGGACAGTCGAACGAGACCGTGACCGCGGCTGTATCGACAACCGCGTCGACCGTCGCGCCCACACCCACCCCCGATCCGACCCCTGCGGAGATCGTGTGGGCGGGTGAGGTGTGCACTTCCATCACTGCGCTGAAGGAAGTTGCCGGCACGATTCCCGAATCCGCGTTCCGGGAATTCGACCCCACCAAGGATCTCGCCGTGCAGGCCCAGGAGCAGGTGGACAAGGCCATGGCGAAGCTCCAGGCTCCGCTCGACGAGCTCGGCTTCGCCCTGGGCGCGGTCCCACTCGACTACACCGATGCGGCGGTTGCACTGTCCGAGTCGCAGGAGTTGTACGACGCCGCCCAGGCCCAGATCGCGACCACCCGGGACACAGTGAATCGCGCACTGTCGGCCGGAACGCCGATCGAGGGGGTGCTCCTCTTCGGCCAGGCCATCGACTCCGGCCGCCAGGCCTACGACACGGGCCGGAAACTGCTGACCGAACTGGAGGGCCTCGACTCCGATAAGCGACTGCGCGACTCGTTCGGCAAGGCCCCGGAGTGCCGTTCGCTCTAGTCCGGCCCGCATACTGGGGTGGTGAAGCGGCGGTGGGTGAACCTGTCCCTCGCGGGTGTCCTCGTTCTCGCCCTGGCGGTGCTGCTCATCAGCCTGCGCCCCTCTGCCCCTGAAGCGCCGCGTTCGATCGTGACCGCAGCGGTGGGCACCGTCACGGCCACCGTGACCGCAAACGGCACGGTGGAGCGCAGCGGCACCGTCGACCTGACCTTCGGCTCCGTCGGTACCGTGACGGAAGTGGCCGTACGCGCGGGTGATCGCGTGCAACAGGGTGACGTGTTGGCCCGGATCGACAACGTTCTCGCGCTGCAGCAACTGGCATCGGCGGAATCAACGCTGGCGCAGGCCCGCGGTTCGGCGAGCACAGCGCAGCAGACCCTCACCAACGCGATCGCAACCGCCCAGGCAACCAATGAGCGCAACCGGAACGCAGTCACGCAATCGAAATCCAACCTGCGCGCTGCTGAAGCGTTGTGGTCCGACGCGTGCGTGGTTTCCTCCGACCCCACCTGTCCGAATCCCGCGGCGCAGGCGCAGGTGCGCGCAGCGGAGGCCACGGTCACATCTGCGCAGGCCACCCTGGATGCCGCGATCGCCACCGCCACCTCGAATGCCACGCGCTACGGGGTTGCCCTCAATCAAGCCTTCGCCACCCAGAACCAGGCGCGGGCGGAGCGTGATGCCTCCTGTGACCCGGCGGGCACCTCGACCTGTCGCGCTGCAGAAAGCGGACTCCTGACCGCCCAGCAGGCCTTCGAGAATGCTCGCCTCGCCCGGGACGCCGGAATTTTGGCTGACACGCAGGCTGTCACCAGCGCCACGAATTCCCTCGCCAGCGCCAACGTCGCACTCCAGCGTGTGCACGCGGAGCTTCGCATGGCCGGGCGTGATGCGGTGCGCACCGCCCGGCAGGCCCTGACCAACGCCGAACAGACCTACGCGCTCGGGGAGATCACCGGCCGGCAGAGCGTCGCGCAGGCCGAAAGCAGCGCGAAGTCCGTCGCCGAGGAGGCTCCTGCCGCGAGCGATGCGGCTGTGACCGCTGCAGAAGCCGCCGTTGCGGCGGCGCAGGCGGCCGTCGATGACACCGTGATCATTGCGCCGATAGACGGCATCGTCGGAGAGGTGAGTTACGTCGTCGGAGAGGTGTCGACGGGCTCGTCGCCCACCGATGCGTCGGGCATCACTCTCGTTCCGACGGGTGCGCTTGAAGTTCTCGCGGATTTCGCGGAATCGGATGCCGCCAAGGTACGCGTGGGTGATCCCGTCACAGTCACGTTCGCTGCCCTCGCCGGCGCGACCGCGCAGGGAACTGTCGCGGCGGTGGACGGTGTCGCCACCACCGGGGCCAACGCCCTGGTGACGTACGGCGTGCGTGTCCAGTTGACGGATGCGCCGGAGGGTGTGAGCGAGGGAATGACCGCGTCGGTCACGGTGACGGTCGACGAGGTCACCGATGTCCTCTTCCTGCCCCCGGGCGTGATCACCGAGCGCGATGGGCAGGCCTTCGTCCTGCGTCCCGGCCCGGAGGACACCACAGAGGAGGTGACCATCACCCTCGGCCTCAAGGGAGACACCGGCACCGAGGTCACGGGTGGGCTTGCCGTCGGCGACACCGTGGTGGTGCCCGAAGCGGATGAGAGTGGCTCACAGCAACCGGATAGCGGTATCCCGGGCGGATCCAACTGACATGACCCCCGTCGTCGAGTTGATCGACATCACGAAGGTCTACGGCTCGGGCGCGAATGAAGTGCGCGCTGTCGATGGGGTGACGCTCACGATCGAGCGCGGTGAATTCGTTGCGGTGATGGGCGCCTCGGGATCGGGGAAGTCGACGTTGATGAACATCATCGGTGCCCTTGATGTGGCCACGAGTGGCACCTACCGACTCGACGGCGTGGATGTCGGCGAGCTCGATGACGACGCCCTCTCCCTAGTGCGTAATCGCCGGGTCGGATTCATCTTTCAGTCCTTCAACCTCATCCCGCGGATGAGTGCTGTGGCGAATGTGGAATTACCACTCATGTACCGGGGGGTCTCCCGCACGGAGCGTCGCCGCAGGGCACTCGACGCCCTAGGAAGCGTCGGCCTCGCGGACCGCACGCACCATCAACCCAATGAACTCTCCGGTGGGCAGCAGCAGCGTGTGGCAGTCGCGCGGGCACTCGCCATGCAGCCCGCGCTGATGTTGGCCGATGAGCCCACCGGGAACCTGGACTCCCGGAGCACCGCGGAGGTCCTGGACCTCCTGGAGCAGGTGCACGCGGAGGGCGGAACGATCGCGGTGATCACCCACGAGGACGAGGTTGCTGCCCGAGCCCGCCGGGTGATCACCCTGCGCGATGGTCGCGTCGAGTCGGATGTCCGGCGATGATCATCTGGGAGTCGTTCCGCAGTGGGTGGCAAGCGATCATCGCGAATCGGCTCCGGTCCGCGCTGACGATTCTCGGGATCATGATCGGTGTCGCGGCGGTCATTACCCTGGTGGCCTTCGGGCAGGGGGCTTCCAACAGCATCAGCGCGAGCATCCAGAGCCTGGGCACCAATTTGTTGACCGTTTTCCCCGACGACCCCAACGAGGACGGGGTGATCGTCAACCCCGCACCGCGCGATCTCACCCTGGATGACGTCGTCGCACTGTCAGACACTGGCCGCGGACCGGATATCGCCGGAGTGGCACCCGTGAAATCGGCTCCGGTGTCCTGCACCCACGCCGATCGCTCGTACCGCACGACGATGAACGGCACGTGGCCGGCCTACTACACGATCAACAACTCCGAACTGGCTCAGGGAACCTACTTCCAGAACTCGGATGTGCTCGATGGGCGGCGCGTGGCGAGCATCGGGTCCACCGTTGCCGAGAAGCTCTTCGGCACGGAGGATCCGCTCGGCGCGCAGATCGTCTGCAATGGAGTTCCGTTCACGGTGACCGGGGTACTCGTTTCCAAGGGGTCGACCGGACCCTTCAACAACGACGACGTAATCCTCGCCCCGCTGACCTCGGTGGAGAACTCACTCGTCGGCTACGGCCCACTGAACACCATCTCCGTGCAGGGGGTCAGCCCCGAACGTGTCGATGCGGCCCAGGCCCAGGTGATCACGATCCTCGATGCGCAGCACGGCACCACGGTGGAGACCCGCGACTACGCCATCTTCAATCAGGCCAGCCTGCTCGACACGATCGATCAGGCGTTGGGCATCTTCACCGCCCTGCTCGGTGCGGTGGCCGCGATCTCGCTGCTCGTGGGCGGCATCGGGATCACCAACATCATGTTGGTGTCGGTGACCGAACGCACCCGCGAGATCGGTATCCGCAAAGCCGTCGGAGCCACCCGTCGATACATCCTGCTGCAGTTCCTCCTCGAAGCGACCGTGCTGTCCCTGATCGGTGCGGTGGCCGGATTGGTGCTGGCCTTCGCCGCCTCCTTCATCGAGATCGCGGGGATCCGGCCTGCGATCGTGCCGTCATCGGTGATCGCGGCATTCGTGATCAGCGTGGCGATCGGTCTGTTCTTCGGTTCCTTCCCCGCTAATCGGGCCGCGTCCCTCCGGCCCATCGAGGCGCTCCGGCATGAGTAAGGATGGTGCTATGCCCGACGATGACCTGCAGCAGATGCTGGCGCAGCGCGCCCCGCGTAGTCGGGCGAAGTCGACCACGGTCCTGATCGCGTTGATCATTCTGGTGGTGGGCATGATCATCGGGGTCGGCCTCGGCCGCGCGAGTGTGCAGATCGAGCAGACAATCTCCGAAGGCGGAGGGCCGCAGGAGCCCCAGCGTCCACCGCCGGCCTTCGAGGGGAACTAGCCCCAGGTGGCGTCGGTCACGATGCCGGATTCGACCGTCAGGGTGAGTCGATCCATCCGATAGTCCATCGTCACGTCCTGCGGCACGCCGTCGACGGTTCCCAGCCGCCACGCGTAGCCGTTCTTCTCGATAAGAGCAGTGGCCTCTTGCTGCGGAAGTGCAGCGGCGACGAGATCGGCAAGGAAGGCCTCCGGGTCGACCAGCCCGTCGCTGATCACCGCACCTTTGGATGGGGTCTCCGCAGCCTGATTCGAACTGCAGGCGCCGAGGGTGGCGATTGCGATGGCGGTGACCACCACCGCTACACCGCGGCGAATGACACCCCTGTCATTTCTTGTCTTCGTTGTCATGTCAGACCCTCCTGCGACTGTGCATGTGTCCGGGTCGATCCGGAATGTGACACACAGAATCTGCAGAGCATACGCACAGAGTGCGCACATTCCACGAAGGGGGATTGTGAACGAGAGCAATGGCCGCACTGCGCGGTTGAACATGCGGCTCACTCCGGTGGCGCTCCATCTGATCCGGGAGGCTGCCGCCGCCCAGCACGAGGACGTCACGTCCTTCGTGCTCGGCGCCGCCCTGGATCGGGCGCGCACGGTGCTCACCCGACATAACGAGCTCCACCGCTAGGGGTGGATGCGGCACGTCACGGGAGGGGGGCCGTGACGTGCGCCGGGGGTGGTCGGCGCTCACGCGGCGCCACCCCCGGACTTCTTCCTTCTGCGGATGATCCAGCGGACCACGAGCACGATGATCCCGATGACGATGGCGAACGGGATGATGAATCCCGCCGCGGTGACGAGTGCGCCGGCCGCGCTGAGGAGCGCGTTCCATCCGGTCTCCAGACCCCGCAGGAAGTCGGGGGTTGTGCTGACCGCGTTGACCTCGGAAACGAGCGTGATGGTCACCGTGGACATCGCGACCTGGTCACCTAGGTAGTCGCGCTGCGACTGAAGGGACTCGAGCTCCGCTTGCCGGTTCGCCAGCTCCGTTTCCACGGCCACGAGATCTGCGACGTTCGCCGCCTGCGATTGGAGTTCGGTGAGTCGTGCGATGGAACCCTTGAGGGACGTGATGCGTGCGTCCAGATCGATCACCTGGGTCGTGACATCGGCGGCGCTGATCGAGGTCTGTTCGATGGTCCCCAGGTCGGCGAGCCCGGCCAGGAAGGAGTCGAGGTCCTCGGCGGGAACGCGGACCGTGAGCGTCGCATTCTGGGCTCCGTCGTAGTTGGTGAGATCCTCCGTGCTGATTGTCCCGCCAGCGGCGGCGACGGCAGCGCGGACCTCGGTGACCCCGTCGATCACATCTGCCACCCGCACGGTGACGTATGCGGTGCGGATGATCTGCTGATCGATGACAGGTGACTTCGCATCCGCCATCGGCATCTCGGCGGCGGGCATCGCCCCCTCGGCCATCATCGCCTGGTCTGAGGATCCATCGCCGCACCCGGCGAGGCCCAGGATCATCACCGCGGCGGCTGCCGCGAGGAGCTTCCTCACGCTGCTTGGACGGTGCACCACGTGGATCAGTTTCATGATTTGGTCACAATCGGATATAGGTATCAGTGTACGGATGTGTCCCGGGTGCGGGCCAACCGGGCCCGCTCGGCTTGGGCGACGCAGACGTCCGCGGCGAAGACCCGGTTACGGTGCAGGCCGCTGATGGTCATCGGTCCGGGGGTGGTGTCAACGTGCACCGAGGTGAGGTCCAGCACCCGCTCCCACGGCCCCTGGGTGAAGCGCACACTCTGCGTGCGGGCGTGGGGGCCGCAGCGAGGTGGCGGGTGATGCGACCGCGACGGGCAGCGCGGCTGTCGCCCTCCTGTGGACCGAGGCTGCATGGGGCAGCGACGTCCTGACTTGGGAGAGCGAGACTGCGGCCAGCCAGGCAACCCTGTCCGCAGCGACGGGAGACGGTGATCTGCTGATTGCCGATGCTGTTGATGCCGTGAACGCGGTGTCGCTGCCTGCGTAACCCATGCTCCGTGAGCGCTCCAGACCGGATCACCGGCGGGAGACGGTCCCGGTGCAGTGACGTCTCTCTAGAGGCCGTCCGTCCCGGAGAAGTAGGGCTTGCCCTCGGGGGACGGATCCTTGGGAGGCAGGGGCATGCCCAGCTGCGTCATGACGCTGCGGAGGGTCGCAGGGCGGTCCGTGATGATCCCGTCGACCCCCATCGTGATCAATGCCCTCATTTGCTCTGGATCGTTGACGGTATAGGGGACAACCCGCATGCCCAGGGCATGGGCTTGCTGGACAATGGCCGGCGTGAGTTCCGTGTAGTACGTCGAGAAGGTGTCGGCATCGATGGCTGCGGCCGCCTTAACGGGATCCCCTCCGAAGTCCTTGATGTCGAGGCCACCCATCCACGGGGATGGTTCAGCCCGGGCGGGCCATTGGTAGTCGCCCTCGCGGCCCTCGGCATTCCACGCCGGCTGGTTCGCGGTGAGTGCGACCGTGGCGATGCGTGGATCAACTCGTTTCATCTCCTTCAGCGTTCGCCAGTCGAAGGACTGGAGCATCACGCGGTCCTGCATGTTGAGCTCGGCCACCACGTCATAGACGGCACGCACCCACTCCTGCGGAGTGGGGTTGGCGGGGTTCACCGGGTCGGGCATCGACTTGGTCTCGATGCTGAGGAACACCTCGTCGTTGCCCCAGTCCTGGACCAGTTGCAGCACCTCGGCGAGCGTCGGAATCCGTGTGCCAGGGATCTGCTTCTGCGTCACGCCATGCGCATCCCAGTCACCGTAGGGGGCATCAGGGCTCATCGCGCCGAGGTCGAACTTCTTGAGGTCGGCCACCTTCGTGTAGCGGATGTCGGGCTGCTCGTCGGAAGTAACGTACTTGCCCCACGAGTTCTTTGCGAGATACGTGCGAAGCTTGGTGTTGTGACTGACCATCGGCACTCCGTCCTCGGAGATGACGATGTCCATTTCCAGCGTTGTCACGCCGACCGAGAGCGCGTAGGCGAAGGCTGGCAGGGTGTTCTCAGGCCTCGCGTCGCGTCCGCCCCGGTGCGCCTGGAGGTCGAAACCGCTGGGCAGGTTCACGGCCCCCGTGGGCACCTGCGATCCGCACCCGGTGGTCCCAAGAGCTAGGGCAGCGACGAGGAGCGGGGCGACAGGCCTCTCCAGCGCACGGCAACCTCCCACGGCATGTGTTCGCAGGCAGCACCCCGGCACTCACGACACTCGGGGACGTCCTGGCACGGCGACAGAACGGTACAGCCATCTCTTGTCAGGCATGTGCAGGAGTTCAGCCACGTAGGCGCCCGAGGTCATGCCATGACCGCAAGGAGAAGCGGGTCAGGCTCCGATTGAGCAATGGCTGCTGGCCTCTTGCGTTCGGCATCCTTGTGGCAGAATCAGCCTGCGCGATCCTGACTTATCCCTCGTGTATCCCTGGAGCGTGAGGCCCCACGATGACCCGAATGACCCGAAGCCTCGGACGACTCCTTGCGTGTGGAACGGCCACAGGGCTGCTCGCCGCGTTGGCTACCGCTTCTGTGCCCGCATTCGCCGCTGTTGATTTCGTTCCCGTCGCACCCACCGAAACCATTTCGGTTGAGGGAATTCCCGCATACGCAGTCCTAGCCCCCGACGGGAGTCGACTCTATGTCACCGTGAGCATGGTGTCCGCTGAAGGCAATGGGATAGCCGGCGTCCTGGCCGTCATCGACACCGCGACGAACAGGATCACGACGCGCATTCCGGTCGGCGTGGCCCCACGGGTAGCCGCGATGGACCCGACAGGTTCGCGGTTGTACGTGCCCAGCGCCAGCAACGGCGATGTCACCGTCCTCAATCTGTCCACCGGCAGCGTGCTCAGCACGATTCCGACCGGGGGCAAGCCCAACTACGCAGTTATCAATCCCGCTGGCACAAAGGTGTACGTACCCGGCATCACCACCGATGTCATTTCCGTCATCGATACTGCCACCAACGCGGTCACGAACAGAATCTCCACGGGGGCGCATCCTCAGGCGATCGTGTTCTCAGCGGATGGCTCCCGCGCTTATCTGACGGCTCGCGACGACAACGCACTCCAGGTGATCGACACTGCGGCTGAGAAGGTCATCGCGACGATTCCCGTGGGCAAGCGACCAATCCGACCCGTTCTCAACCCATCCGGGACGAAGGTGTACGTGCCGAACTACGAAGGCAATTCCGTCAGCGTGGTGAGCACGTCGACCCTGAAGGTCCTCCGGAGCATAAAGGTCGGCCGGGGACCTATTCCACCAGTGTTCAATGCCTCGGGAACGCGCATGTGGGTGGGCAATGAGTTCAGCGGAACGGTGTCCGAGATCGACACGACGGTTCCCCGTACCAAGAACCCTGTCCTCCGGACGATCGCGGTGGGCAAGCAACCGACCTTCGCCATGCTCAACGCGGAAGGTGACACGCTGTACGTCACGAATCTCGGCAGCGGGACGATCTCCGGCATCTGCACCCGCACGGGCAAGATCGGAAGCACTCTCACGACCTCGTCACAGCCTCGTCAGACGGTGGGCGGACCAGCCCTGTACTCCATCGACCAGGGAGGCCGAGCAGTGTCCGTCTTCCCCGCCTCCTTGGCGGGGGCCGGAGTTTGTTCCTAAGGTGCCATTGAGGCGCCTTGGACTCTCTGGCAGGCCACGTCTGCTGATTCCGCGTAGGGCACCGGATCGATGTTCCCCTCGGTGATGACAGCCATGCGGACCAGATCCGTCGTGGACTTCCCGTCGCACTTCGGATGGATGCGCAGGGCGATGCTGACCCCTGACATTGGCCCGGCCTCCATGACTTCGGACGCCATGGTGCGCCCGAGTGCCTCCCAGGACATCTGGGCAGGGAGTGCGTCGGAGGGCAGGAGGTCTTCAGCGACCAGTTCCGCGATAGGTCGATAGTCGGGGATCTGGTTGTTGGGCGTTCCGTCGGCGAAGCGCATCGCGACGATGACATCAACGGTGGCACCGCCCTGACGCGGTGTCTGTAGGCCCGTCATCTGGAACGTGAAGGTCGTGGTCTCCTGGGAACCGCCACATCCCGCCAGACACACGAGAGCGACACTGGCCAACACAGCCCAGACTCTGGAGCGCGGCTGCATGTGAATGTGCACAACACGAATATATGGCTCTCTGGCATGACTGACGGTGAGTCGGGCACCTCTCCCGAGGTGCGTTTCCGGCTCGAGCCCCAGGTCAAGGAGGAGTTGGACGCCTTCGCCCGCCACCGTGGCCTCACCCCGTCGCAGGTGATGCGGGACGCGCTACGGATGTATCTGGACGAGCACGCGTCCTAGAAGATCACCGTGCGCTTCCCATCGAGCAAAACTCGATCTTCCGCATAGAGGCGCACAGCCCGGGCCAGCACCACCCGCTCGAGGTCGCGGCCGATCTGCGCCAAATCCTCGGCTGTCTGGTTGTGTGACACGCGCTCCACGTCCTGCTCGATGATCGGTCCCTCATCTAACTCGGCGGTGACGAAGTGCGCGGTGGCCCCGATCAGCTTCACCCCCCGCTCGAACGCCTGGTGGTAGGCCCGTGCGCCCTTGAATCCAGGCAGGAACGAGTGGTGGATGTTGATGATGCGACCCAGGAAATCCGCGCAGAACGACTCCGTCAGGATCTGCATGTAGCGGGCCAGGATGGTGACGTCTACCGCAAGATCGTCGATGATTCCCTTCAGTTGCGCCTCGGCTTCTTCCTTGGAACTGGCCGTGATGTGCGTGAAGGGGATTCCGTACTGTTCGGCCACGGCGGCGCAGGTCGCGTGATTCGAGACAATCATCGGGATGTCGATGGGGAGTTCGCCGTTCGCGTGGCGGTAGAGCAAATCGACGAGGCAGTGGTCCTCATGCGACACCATGATCAAGGCCCGTCGCCGCACGGCCTCGTTTCGCAGCGTGATGAGGGGGGAGTAACGCGCTGTCGCGTCCGCTACCGCACTGAAAACGGCGATGTCCGTGCGGCTCGTTTCGAAACGTGTGCGCATCGAGAAGATGCCGGTGTGCTCATCGGTGAATTGCCCCTGCTCGAGGATGTTTCCGGAGATATCGAGGATCGCTCCCGAGACCGCATGGATCACTCCGGGCGCGTCTAGGCACCGCAGAGTGAGGATGTACCGGACGGGATTCTCCATGGATCCCTTCCCGTGCAGCAGAATGGAGCCCCACCCTACCGAGAGCAGGATCCATGCGTGCTGCCATCTACCGCGCCACTGGCGACGTCGGCGTGCTCGAGGTCACCGATATCAAGACCCCGGGACCGGGACCGGGTCAGGTGCGGGTTCGGCTGCATGCGTCCGGCATCAACCCGACGGACGTGAAATCCCGTTCGGGTGCAACTCCGCGGGTCATCGACGGTTTCCAGGTGCCTCACCACGATGGCGCGGGAGTCATCGACGCAGTCGGTGCGGGCATCGATCTGGCACGGATCGGTGAACGGGTCTGGGTGATGCTCGCGGCGAACGCCAACCCGTATGGAACAGCGGCGGACTACTGCATCGTCCGCGAGGACTTCGCGCGCCCGCTGCCTGCGGAGATCTCCTTCGCCCAGGGAGCCACCCTCGGCGTCCCGGCACTCACCGCCGCCTACTGCCTGTTCGCCGATGGACCGATCGATGGAACGCAGGTGCTCGTGCATGGTGGAGCCGGCGGGGTAGGTCGCTCTGCGGTGCAACTCGCCCGCTGGGGGGGAGCCACCGTCGTCGCCACCGCAAGCACCGAGGCCAAGCAACAGATCGCGATGGAAGCCGGCGCGCACTACGTGGTCAACTACCGCGCCACGGACGCCGCCACGCAGATCCTCGCTGCCGCGCCATACAACCGGCGCATGCTCGAGGTGAACATCGGCGCCAAACTCGACCGCGACCTCGAGGGGAGTCATCCGGGCACGGTGATCGTGGTCTACGCAGCAGACGGCCCAGACCCGGTGCTGCCGCGCAGGAAACTGATGACCGCCAGTGTGACGCTGGAATTCATGCTCCTCTACAACACGGAGCGAGAGAAGTTCGCACGCGCACTCGACCTCACCGAGCAGGCCCTGCGCGATGGCGCCCTCACGATGCCACCGGCAACGATCTATCGACTCGAGGAGATCGCCGGCGCCCACCGCGCGCAGGAAGCGGGACCGGACACCCGGATCCTGCTCGGCATCACGGACGACGTCAGCGACGCCCCCGAATCCAACTGATCACCACACCGATGATCACTCCGACGGTGATCACGGCGAGGCCGATCCAATAGATCACGTACTCACCGAACGAGACGACCCCCGGCATCAGGCGGCCTTGCTCGTCAGGTGCCATCCCCGACAGGCCGGGCACGCGTACGCCCGACACTCCGCCCGGCGTGACTCCCCGCACGAGAACTCACGTGCCCGCGCCGCACTATGCAGGGCCTGCACCGCCTCCCGGTGATCCCGGAACCGGACCTTCTTCGACACCGGGCAGGTGCCTAGGTGACCCTGTGGACGGGGCCGTTGACGTGTCTGAACTCCCATGGTTTCCCCCTTCATTGGCGACGACGCTAGAAGGGGGGTCCGACACGATGGCAGGCTCTGACAGGAGTACCTCAATCGCGGACCGCAGCGGGCCAAGGTGACGCTCCACAACCACCAGGACTCGGGGAAGATCGACGTCGTCGTACGCGTGCACGAGGACATTACGTTGACTTCTGATGCGGTCCCACGGGATCTCCGGAGCCAGGCTTCGCATTTGTTCGGATACTCGGGAGACTGCCTCCCCGATCACAACGAGCTGGTACTTGATCGCATCGATCCCCATGTCCGGTGCGGACTGGAGGGTCGTGACGTGGGTATCAATCCTGTCAATGGATTCGATGATCTCGCGGAGTGCTTCCCGTTGACGCGCGTGGTTCATAGGGCAATTGCGTCACGCAGGGCCCCCTTGAGTACAGAGGCTTTCGCGACCTGTGGACAAATGACGTCCACGCGAATGCCCAGGAGTTCGGCAAGTTCATCCATGGGTGGACCGATAGCGAGGAGATCAGTCTCCTCGACCAAGTCGACCAGGATGTCGATGTCACTTTCCTCGGTGTCCTCACCCCGCGCCACCGACCCGAACACCCGCGGGTTGCGCAATCCCGCCGCCTCGATCACCGCGCGCACCTCGGCCGCATGGCGCCGAAGCAGACGTCCTCGCGGCCCCCGCGCGGGAACCTGCGTTGTCACGACGGGTGCGTCTGCGGGTTCGAGTCGCTGGCCGCACGCGGCGAGGATCCGCTCGAGTGTGGATGCCCGCGGCTCGGAGCGCCCGCTCTCGTAGCGGGCGATCGTGGGCTGGCTGGTGCCCGCCCTACGCGCGAGCGCCAGCTGCGTGAGGCCGGCACCCTTCCGGGCCGAGCGGATCAGCGTTCCCGTGCGCATCCCAGCACTATATCTAAATGGATATATTTTGACCCACTCGAGGATCCTGACCACACCTGCTCAGGGAGTGATGACGATCTTGTGGGTGCCGCGCTCGCGCATCGCGGCCAGTGCCCGCGGGTACTCCGCCACGGGAAAGCGGTGGGTGATCACCCCGTCCATCCGGATCGCCCCGGAACGGAAGGCGCGCAGCGCATCGGGGAACGAGTCCACCTCGGTGAACGAGCCGAGGATGGTCAGCTCCCTGCGGAAGATCTCGAACGGGGAGATCGTGACGCGATCGGCCTCATCCGCGACCCCGTAGTAGGCGATGCGACCGCCGTTTCGGGCCAGCGCCGGCAACTCCTGGATCACCGGGGCACGTCCGCTCGCGTCGATCACCACGTCGAAGGCTCCCCCCGACGCGATACGCGCGAAGGAGCCGGCGACGTCTGCTCGATCGACGACGGCGGTCGCGATCGATGCGAGCGACGCGGCGCGCTCGAGCTTGAACGCATTTGGATCGGCCAGCATCACCGATGCGGCACCGTGCAACACCAGGAACTGGGTGAGGAGCACCCCGGTCGGTCCGGCACCGATCACGATCACGCGCTGACCTGCGAGGGGTGCGAGACGATCCATCAGGTGGGCGATGCACGCCGAGGGTTCGGCGAACACCGCCAAATCCGGATCGATGCCATCGGCATCGTGCACCTGCGCTGCCGGGACCACCAGATACTCGGCGAACCCACCCGGGGTGCTCGATCCGATCCCGGCGAACGAGTCGCACAACCATGGATGCCCCTCCGCGCAGTAGTCGCATGCGCGACAACTGGAGTTGGGGTTCACCACCACCTGCTGGCCTGTGCGCAGTGCCTGGCCGTCACCATCGACGGCAGCGACGCCAGCCCCATCGACGCCCACGGCGTCCACCACCCCCACGGTCTCGTGGCCGGGGGTTAGCGGGAAGGTCGCGAGGAACTGGCCCTCGTGCAAATGCAGATCCGTCCCGCACATCCCCGCGCGGGTCATCCGCACCCGCACCTCACCGGGTCCGGGGTCCCGGACAGGCACCTCACGGACCGAGACCTCACCGGGCCGGTCGTAGACGACCGCGCGCATCATGGCATCGCCCCTCGGATTCGGTGGTCGCACGATGATTCCACAGGTTAAGTTCGACGTCCGAGGTTCGTGAGGAGGGGACATGGCACCGCCACGGTTGTCCTCCTCCACGCTCGGGGCCCTCCACCCCGGAGTGGCGATCCCGCGCTACGACCGCGCGGCACTCACCCACGGCATCGTCCACATCGGGGTGGGGAACTTCCACCGCGCGCATCAAGCCCTCGCCCTCGATCGACTGATGAACGCCGGGGTCGCCCACGACTGGGCGATCTGCGGGGTCGCGGTGTTGCCCTCGGATGAGTCACTGGCGCACCGCATGCAGGCGCAGGACTGCCTCTACACGCTCGTGGAAAAGTCCGCGGATGGGACGTGGAGTCCGCGCGTCATCGGCAGCATCACCGAGGTGATCTTCAACGACCCGAAGCGTGCGATCGCGAAGATGGCCGAACCGAATGTCCGCATCGTGTCGCTGACGGTCACCGAGGGTGGCTACAACTTCGATCGGGTGACCGGGGAGTTCATGCCGGACACCCCCGCGATCGCCGCGGACCTCGCAGGCACCGACCTGCCGCGGACCTTCTTCGGGATCGTCATCGAAGCACTGCGCCGTCGCTGGAAGGCGGGCATTCCCCCGTTCACGATCATGTCCTGCGACAACATCCAGGGGAACGGTCACGTAGCCCAGCGCATGTTCGAGGCATTCGCCCGCGCGCAGGATCCAGAATTCGCTGCGTGGCTCGCCACCAACGTCGCGTTCCCCAACTCCATGGTGGATCGCATCACCCCGGTCACCATGCCCGAGGACATCGCGGCCGTGCAGGACCTCATCGGCGTCATCGATGAGTGCCCGGTGGTCTGCGAGCCGTTCTTCCAGTGGGCGCTCGAGGATCACTTCCCGCAGGGGAGGCCTCCGCTGGAGGATGCCGGTGCGCAACTCGTCGCCGACGTCGCGCCCTACGAGAAGATGAAACTGCGACTGCTCAACGGCAGTCACCAGGGTCTGGCCTACTTCGCCCACCTCATGGGGTACCGCTACGTGCACGACGCCACCCGCGACCCGGACATGGCCGTCTTCCTTCGCCGCTATATGGACGAGGAAGCCACGCCCACCCTCGACCCGGTTCCCGGCGTGGACCTCGATGCCTACAAGTCCCAGTTGATCGAGCGGTTCCAGAACCCCGAGGTTCGTGACACGGTGTCACGCCTGTGCGCGGAGTCCAGTGACCGCATTCCCAAGTGGCTCATCCCGGTCGTGCTCGACCAACTCCGCAATGACGGCAGCGTCGAACTGTGCGCGGCGATCGTTGCGAGCTGGGCCCGTTACGCCGAGGGCGCCGACGAGCAGGGCCAACCGATCACTGTGGTCGACCCCCTGAAGGATGAGCTCGTGCCCATTGCCCAACGGCAGCGCGTGGACGAACTCGCCTTCATCGCTAACCGCCGGCTCTTCGGCGACCTCGTGGACGATCCGCGGTTCACCGAGCCCTACGCAGCGGCCCTGAACTCCTTGCACGCCCGCGGTGCCGAGCGGACCCTGCACACTCTCATCCATTCAGGCACCGTCGCTAACCCAGAAGGAATGGAACCCGCATGAAGCAGCGCGCCAGCGTCCTGTCGGCCTCGCAGACCATCACGATGGAGGAACGTGAGGTCCCTAGCCCGGCACCGCACGAGGTGCTCGTGGAGATCAAATCGGTGGGGATCTGCGGGAGCGACATCCCCTACGTCGAGCATGGCCGTATCGGCTCCTTCATCGTGAACGGCCCACTGATCCTCGGTCACGGAGCGTCCGGCCAGATCGTCGCCGTCGGGGACGCCGTCACCGACATCGCGCCGGGCACGCGAGTGGCCCTTGAACCTGGGGTGCCGTGCAAGGTGTGCGTGCAGTGCACCGCGGGTCGCTACAACCTCTGCCCCGACGTCATCTTCTTCGCCACCCCGCCGGTGGATGGGACGTTCACCCAGTTCGTCGCACTCGATCGCCAGTTCGTCCACCCGGTTCCCGACCACGTCTCCTACGACGCCGCCGCGCTCATGGAACCGCTGTCGGTGGGCAT
>JBJTBD010000038.1:0-11854 GCA_046091195.1 Actinomycetota bacterium | reverse complement strand
CGATGAAGAGTGAGAGACCCTTCGTGCCGGGCCCGGCACCGTCCGGCCGGGCGAGTACGAGATGCACGATGTTGTCGGCCCTGTCGTGCTCGGCCGAGGTGATGAAGCGCTTCACGCCTTCGATGCGCCAGGTGCCGTCACCGTTGTCGAATGCCTTCGCGCGGCCGGCACCGACATCGGATCCGGCATCGGGCTCGGTGAGCACCATCGTGGCGCCCCATCCCTTGTCGATCATCATCGCTGCGAACTTCTTCTGCTCCTCGGTTCCGAGCCCGTCGATGACGGCGGCGAAGTTCGGACCGGACATGAACAGGAACGCCGCCGGGTTTGCCCCAAGCATGAGTTCACTTGCAGCCCAGCGCAGGGAGGGCGGTGCACCCGCGCCACCGATGTGCTGCGGGAGGTCCAGCCGCCACCACTCGGATTCCATGAGCGCGCGGAAACTCTTCTTGAAGCCTTCGGGCATCGTCACGGACTTCGTCGCCGGGTCGTAGATCGGCGGATTGCGGTCGGCGTCTTCGAAGGACTCGGCGAGCGGACCGACGGCGAGGCGGTTCACCTCCTCGAGGATGCCGCGAGCGGTCTGCTCGTCCATCTCGGCGAAGGGGCCGGTGCCCATGCGTTCGCCGGCACCGAAGACCTCGAAGACGTTGAACTCGAGATCGCGGACGTTGCTCTTGTAATGGCTCATGGCATCCTCATCGGGCTAAGTTACTGGCCAGTAACTTATGATGCCCTCCTTCCGGGCGCAATGCAAGGGGACAGGGAACAATGCCTGCATGTCGCGGGTGGCGTGGGCCCAATCCGTCACCCCTATACCCCCGCCGACGGCGGCCCACCCGACCTTCCGAAACCTCGCCTACGCCGGCCTGGTCACGGGCGCCTGGTCCGCACTGCTGAGCCTGGCGGTCTACGGCCTGGCCCGGGGGACCGGTGTGCCGATGCAAGTCGTGCTCGGCGGCATCCCCGAGGTCGTGCCTTGGATCCTCGTCGTGGTGATCCCGTTGGGATCGGCGATCGTCGGCGCCCTCCTCGCCGGATTCCTCCGCGGGGTGCGGTTCGCCGGGCGCATCGTCTTCTGGGCCGGAACGCTCATCGCCGTGCTGTCGTGCATCAGCCCGCTCTCGCAACCGGTCGAGTGGTCGACGCGGATCTGGCTGACCATTCCGCACATCATCACGTGGTTCCTCGTCGTTCCGCAGATCGCGCGCATCATCGCCGACACCGAACCCGGTCGGCACGAGGACCGCACATGAACGCGTGGGTGAGCGCCCTTCGCCCGCGGCAGTGGGCGAAGAACGTGCTCGTGTTCGCCGCACCGCTGGGCGCGGGTCGACTCTTCGAACCCGACATCCTGCTGCCCTCCATCGGCGCATTCATCGCCTTCTGCCTGATCTCCTCGGCGACGTACCTGATCAACGATGTGCGCGACGTCGATTCGGATCGTGCGCATCCGAGGAAGCAATACCGCGCGATCGCCTCCGGGCGGCTCTCCGTCACGGCGGCGGTCATCACGGCGATCGTGTTCGCCGTTGTAGCTCTCGCGATGTCGTGGTGGATCCAGCCGGCGCTCGCAGGAGTCGTGGCGGCGTACGCCGTGATCACCCTCGTCTACTCACTGCTGCTCAAACATGAACCGGTCGTCGAACTGGCACTCCTTGCGATGGGTTTCCTCTTGCGTGCCATTGCCGGTGGCGCGGCCTCGGATCTCCCCATCTCGCAGTGGTTCCTGATCGTCGCGGGATTCGGCTCACTCTTCATGGCGGCGGGGAAGAGGTTCAGCGAACTCGAGCGTGCGCGACGCGAGGGCGACGACGCTGCTCCACGCCGCAGCCTCGCCGGCTACACCCCCGGATACCTGCGGTTCGTGTGGGCGGTGTCCGCGGCCGTCACGGTTACCGCGTACTGCCTCTGGGCATTCGATGTCGCCGCGACACCCTCATCGTTCCCGTGGGCGCAGTGGAGTGTGGTGCCGTTCGTGCTCGCGATCCTGCGCTACGCGGTCGACATCGATCGGGGCGAGGCGGAGGCGCCGGAAGACGCCGCACTGGGCGACCGCGTCCTGCTTCTCCTCGGTGTGATCTGGGTCGTCATGTTCGGGCTCGGAGCGCTGGGCCTGTGAGTTCCGTATCGCCACTCGCCCCGTCGGAGGACGAGGAGCTTCTCAGCGGGTGGGGGCGCACATCCCCGTCGCGCGCACGCGTTGCCCGACCCGTCGACATCACGGACATCACGGTCGCACTGGATCGACGGTCACCACGCGGGGTGCTCGCCCGCGGTCTCGGCCGCTCGTACGGGGATGCGGCGCAGTCGGGTGGCGCGACGGTCATCGATATGACCGGCGTCCAGGGTTTCTCCCTGGACCCGGCACCGGCCACGGTTCGAGCGGATGGCGGTGCGAGTCTCGATGCGATCCTCCGGGCGATCGTGCCGCAGGGATTCTTTGTGCCCGTCAGCCCGGGAACACGGATGGTCACCGTGGGGGGTGCGATCGCTGCGGATATTCATGGCAAGAACCATCATGGGAGCGGCAGTTTCGGTGCCCATGTGCGCGGACTCGATCTCCTCACCGCTGATGGTCGGCTGCTGACTCTGACGCCGGAGACCACACCGGAAGAGTTCTGGGCCGCGGTGGGTGGCATGGGGCTGACCGGGATCATCGTGAGTGCCACGTTCGACGTGATTCCGATCGAGACGTCGCTCATCAGCGTCGCCACAGAACGCGGCACGGATCTCGACGACGTCATGGCCCGCATGCTGGCCCGGGACAGCGACTATCGCTACAGCGTCGCGTGGATCGATTCGGTCTCGTCCACCGGCCGCGGTGTGATCACCCGGGGTGAGCATGCGCGTGCAGACCAGATCCCGGTTGGCAAGCGCGCGCACATGCGCGATTACGACCCGGCAGTGCGGATCACGGCTCCGTCTCTTATTCCCTCCGGACTGCTTAACTCGCTCACCGTTCGAGCATTCAACGAAGCCTGGTATCGCAAGCATCCGCGCCAGCGCGCGAACGAGGTGCAGAGCATCGCGGCGTTCTTCCACCCGCTCGACGGTGTGCAGGAATGGAACCGCGTCTACGGACCCCGGGGTTTCCTGCAGTACCAGTTCGTGGTCCCCGACTCCGGTGCCGAGGTGGTGCGCACGTCGCTGGAGAAGCTCGCGCGTGTCGGCGCACCGAGCTTCCTCACCGTGCTCAAGCGCTTCGGTCCCGGCAACCCAGCACCACTGTCCTTCCCGATGCCGGGGTGGACGCTTGCCGCAGACGTGCCTGCGCGCGTCGACGGACTCGATCGCGTTCTCGACGAACTCGACGAACTCGTCGCGCAGGCGGGCGGCCGGCTCTACTTCGCCAAGGATTCGCGCCAATCCCCCGAGATGGTGCGGCGCACCTACCCGCGACTCACCGAGTGGCAGGCTGTTCGAAATCGGATGGACCCCGACCGGGTGTTCACCTCGGATCTGGCGAGGAGACTGGAACTGTGATCGACGCCCTGGGTGACCCACAGTCCGTCCTCGTTCTCGGGGGAAGTAGCGAGATCGCGAATGCCACGGTGCTCGCGCTTCCGCGGGCACGCCTACGCCGCGTGGTCCTCGCGGGGCGTCCCGGACCCGTGCTCGATGCTGCCGCTCAACGCCTCACCAGTTCTGGGGTGGCGGGGGTCGTGACCGCCGACTTCGACGCGGCGAACACCGCATCGCATCAACACGTGATCGACGGGATCTTCGACGCGGGCGATATCGACATCGTGATCCTCGCGTTCGGCGTTCTTGGCGACCAGTTGCAGGTCGAGGCAGATCCGGCACTCGCGGTCGAGATCGCCACGGTCAACTACACCGGTGCGGTGAGCGTGGGCTTGCACGTCGCCCGGAGGTTGCGCGGCCAGGGTCACGGGCACCTTGTTGTGCTCTCAAGTGTCGCGGGCGACCGGGCGCGGCGCTCGAACTATGTCTACGGATCGACGAAGGCGGGGCTCGATGCGTTCGCGCAGGGATTGGGGGATGCCCTCGCTGGATCGGGTGCCAGCGTGCTCGTCGTCCGCCCGGGCATGGTCCGGACGCGGATGAGTGCCGGTCTTCCTGAGGCGCCGATGACCTCCGATCCGGAGGAGGTGGCCCGGGTCATCGTCGCCGGCCTGCGCAAGGGCAAACACACGGTGTACGCACCCGGCCCCTTGCGGTTCCTAATGACCGCGGTCAAGGCGGTTCCACGCCCGATCTTCCGAAAGTTGCCCCAATAAGTGGTGAGTGCTCCCCACGGAGCAGATTTCTCACTAGCGTGTCGGCATGCGCAGACCATTCACCCTGACCCTTGCGGTCCTCCTCGTATGGATTTATGTAGTCCTCTCGGTCATCGTGGCGATCAGTGCTCTCGCCGCGGATCCCTCGGTCGTGGGACTGTTCGTCAGCCTGCTCGGCACCGGCGTGGCCGTCGTGGCAGCGATCATCGCCTTCTCCCTCGCCCGCGGTCACAGCTGGGCACGCATCGTGATCTCGGTATTCGCGGTGCTCGCCGTGATCAGCGAGGTCACCCAGATCTTCGGCGGGGATGTCCTCGGGGGCATCATCCGACTCGCGATCCAGGTCGTCGTTCTCTGGTTGATGTGGAACTCCTCCTCCTCGACCTACATCAAGGTCAAGACGGCCGAGCGTGCGGTCACCAAGGAGATTCGCGGCTAGACCCTCGTGCAGGGCCCGGCTCCGCACAGGGGTCGGGCCCTACGCATGTCGAGAAGGTTCGCCATTCCCTCGGTACAGTGCTCTGACCCGAGGGGGTGTGATGGATACCTGGCGCGACCACAAGCGGTACCTCTGGCTTGTCGCGTTACTCATGCCCCTGCTGCCCTTCCTCGCCATCGGCCTGTTCACCCTCACCGACATGGCGGTCTGGTTGTGGCTTGGCCCGCTCGTGATCCTGGGGCTTGTCCCAGTCATCGACGTCCTCACCGGACTCGATCGATCCAATCCCTCCGACGACGTGATCGAGGCACTCGAGCGCGACCGCTACTACCGATGGATCACCTACCTCTTCCTGCCGCTGCAGTACGCGGGATTCGCCACCGCGTTCTGGTTCATTGCACGTGGTGAGCTCAGCACCTGGGAGCAGGTCGGCCTCACTGTCACCGTGGGATTCATCGGCGGGCTCGGTATCAACACCGCCCACGAACTCGGCCATAAGAAGGAAGCGAACGAACGGTGGCTGTCGAAGATCGCGCTCGCGCAGAGCGGGTACGGCCACTTCTATATCGAGCACAACCGCGGTCACCACGTGCGTGTGGCCACCCCCGAGGATCCGGCGAGCAGCAGGGTGGGGGAGAGCTTCTACCGGTACTGGCCGCGCACGGTGTTCGGTTCACTCCGCAGTGCGTGGAATCTGGAGAAGCGTCGCCTTGCCCGACGCAATCAGAGTCCCTTCCGCATCGGCAATGATGTTCTCAATTCCTGGCTCATGACTCTCGCCTTGTGGGCGGTCATGGTCATCTGGTTGGGCATCGGCATCGTTCCCTTCCTGGTTCTGCAGGCACTCGTCGCGATCACACTGCTCGAGGCGGTGAACTACCTCGAGCACTACGGGATGCTGCGCCAGAAGGTCGGTCCTCCGGATCGCCGTCGCTACGAGCGTGTCGACCCCACACACAGCTGGAACTCGAACAATCTGGCGACCAACGTGCTGCTCTACCACCTGCAGCGCCATAGTGACCACCATGCGCAACCCACCCGCCGGTATCAGGCGCTGCGCGACTACGAACTCTCCCCTGTCTTGCCCACTGGGTACGCCGGAATGATCCTGCTCGCCCTCATCCCTCCAGCCTGGATGCGGGTGATGGATCCGCTGGTGGCTGCGCACTTCGACGGGGATATGACGCGGGCGAACATCGCACCCCACGCACGAACCCGCATTCTTGAACGCTGGCCTGCCCCCGACGCGCAGGAGGCCGAGACCTCGGACGCGCCACTGCCCAGCCAGGGTGCCTCACCTACCTATAAATGTCCCAGCTGCGGCTACACCTTCGACGAGCGTGTCGGCGATGTGCGCGAGGGTTTCCCGGCAGGGACCCCGTGGTCCCAGGTCCCGGACACCTGGTGCTGTCCGGACTGCGGCGTGCGGGACAAGATCGACTTCGTGTCCGTGGCCACCTCCCCGCGCTGACCCGCCCGTAGCCTGAGGCCGTGCGGCCCCTGCCACGTGACCTCTCCATCGGTTTCGGTACGGGCACTTTCTCCGGAATCTTCGGCGTGGGCGGCGGAATTTTGCTCGTCCCGATCCAAGTTCTCGGTTTCCACGTCGAGCAGAAGAAGGCCCAGGCCACGAGCCTCGTGATGGTCATGATGGCCGCCGTCGCTGCTGCGATCACCTATGCGATCGGCGGTCAGGTCGCGTGGTTGCCGGCCGTGTCGATCCTCGTCGGTGGAATCGGTGGATCACTGCTCGGCTCCTACGTGGTGACGCGGAGCGCCAACAAAGTCCTGCAGGCAGGGTTCGGAATCCTGATGGTCCTCGCCGCGGTCCGACTCCTCGTGGCTGTCGAACCAACGGGTGACATCCCCACCGGACTGAACTGGACCGTGGCGGCGTATATCGCGAGCGGCGTTGCGATGGGACTGCTCTCCGCCCTCTTCGGCATCGGTGGGGGCATCATCCTGATCCCGATCCTGGTGGCCGTCTTCGGATACCCACAGCAACTCGCCGCCGGAACGTCCCTCGCCGTCATGGGACCGATCGCACTCATCGGTGCAATCCGACTCACGAGGCCGGGACTCACCGACTGGCGCAGCGGAACACGCTTCGGCATCGGCGCGATTCCGGGCGGGATCGTCGGTGCCGCTCTTGCGCTCTGGCTGAGTGCGCCTGTGCTTCGCACTGCGTTCGCGATCGTTCTCACCATCGTTGGACTTCGAATGCTGTGGCAGGCCTCGCGACACCCGAGGACTGCGTGACTCACTGAGAAGCCGCGGTGACCATCTCCGTGAGGATCTCAGGAGTGAGTGGGCCGATGCGCTGTGCGGCGATTCGCCCCTCAGCGTCAAGAACCGTCGTGCTGGGAATGGCGCGCGGTGGAACCCCGGGAATCGAGACGAGAAGCGCACCATCCCTGTCGAGCAGGCTCGTGAAGGGAAGTTCCGCGAGCGCGGGAGGTGCTTCGCCCATGTCATCCATGACGCGCAATCCAAGGAATTGCGCCTGTGTCCGCGGATCATTTGCCGCCGCTGTAAGGATCGGCGCTTCCTCGAGGCACGGAGCACACCACGAAGCCCACGCGTTGATCACGAGTGGTTGCCCGCGAAGATCCACGGTGTCGATCATCGTGCCTTCGGTGTCCTGACCCAGGAGACTCAAGGGTTCCCCGCGATCCTCGGCGGGAATGATGCGCGTCTCAATGTCTCGATCCGGAAGGACACCCGCCTGAACCGGAATCAAGTCCTCGCGACTTGCGTCGAGAACACCCCCGGACGCGCAGCCGACGAGCAACAGAGGTCCGCAGACGATTACCGCCGCCGACCTCCACGTCCTAGACATGGATGGCTTCCTCACGTTCTACTGTGCGCTCCTGATCACGGAACCATTCCCACGCGGCGAGCATCGTCCAGAGGCCATCGATGACCATGGTGAGCGCCCATGCCAGGGCTCCCGCAAACTTCTGATCGACGAGTGGATCGGCACCGAGGGTGCTCGTGGTCAACGCGTAACTCGGGTAGAGAGGCACGGGCGAAAAATGGATCACCATTCCCAGCAACGTCTCGGGGACCATCATCAAGCCGAGACTGATCACGCGAACGCTGGGCTTCGGGCGATCGGGAAGCACGTTGTGCCCGATGAGTGGCAGGTAGAAGAGAAATGCCGCCGCCGTGTAGAGCGGGAAGATGAACAGGTGCATCGCGTGGTGAGATTCGAGGCTCCACTCCATCACCGCCGGAATATGGGTGATGATCAGCGTTCCGGCGAACAGAAGCCAGGTGAGGACGGAATTCGTCAGGATGCGTACCGGACGACTCCGGAGGACCTGCACGAGTGACCTGCGGAGGGTGGGACTCGACGCGCGTATCGCGAGGGTGATCGGATTCCCCAGCACCATGAGTGGAACTGCGATCATCATGATCAACAGGTGCTGGACCATGTGCGGCCAGAAAAAGACGTGCGCCCATGCCATCGGCGGGCCTATGGCGGCGAAGAGCAGGGTCCCGAGCCCGGAATAGAACGAGACCGTGGCTGCCCCGTTCCAGCCGGTTGTGTGCCGAACACGGAGCACGCCCCAGGCGTAGAGCACGCCGATCACCGCGATGTTTGCTGCGAGGAAGAGGTTGTCCTGCCAGAACGGGTAGCCGGCCGGCACCAGAATCACGTCGTTAGGGTAAGCGGTCGAGGAATTCATGGTCCGAAATGTGCGTTTCGGGCCTCACGGAGGGGCAACGGGACTAGGGTCGCGACTGGACCAGAGGGAGGGGCTAGGTGAAGCGACTGCTCGTAACAGTTTTGACACTGGTGCTCGGTGTCGGACTGGTGGCGGGTGTCGCGGCTTGGCAGATCGTCCGCGGTGAGGAACCTCCGCCACTAGAGGTCAAGGCTGCGGGCACTCTCGACACCCCGCAGGGTGAACTCCCGCATTACGAGCTCGAGATGACGGTCTACCCGAACAGTTCCCCGGCCGTCGCGCCACCCAAGGAACCCCGACTGCTCGCTGCGTCACTCTCCGGGCAGCCCTTTTACCACCCGTCGACCAGCATCCGAGTTCCCGCCAATTCTGCTGTCACCATCCACTTCCGCCAGTACGACGGCGGCGGCCAGATCTACAACCCCTTCTTCGCCAAGGTTCATGGCTCCATCGACGGGACCATGACGGTGAATGGCAAGAAAGTGACCGAGATTGATCAAGCCTCGGTCGGCCACACCTTCACCGTTCACCAGTACCCAGAGAGCGGCCAGCCCAACCTCTTCCTGTCCGTTCCACTCCCGATGGTTCCCTCGAACGTCAAGACAGACTCGAACGGCTATCCGGTGACCCCGCAGGAAATCTCCGTCACGTTCATCACCGGTGAGGCTGGCACCTACGTGTGGAACTGCGAGTTTCCCTGCGGTGACCTCTACCAGGAGTTCGGCGGCGCCATGCAGACCCGTGGCTGGATGGCCGGAACGTTCGAGGTCGTGTGATGGCCCATCAAACCCTGTTCGACAGCGATGAACCCGAGGCCCCGACCAATCGTCCGGCCGCCACAGGTCGCATTCGCGAGTGGGTGAGCCGCCCGTACGCCCGCGCCATCCTGATTCTTACCGTCGTCATCGGATTCGTCCTTCTGCCGTTGGCCTGGTTGATCCTCGCCGCAATGAATCAGACGGGTGCGCCGGCGTCCGCGATCATGGTGGAGATCGAGAAGACCGTCTTCTGGTTCACGATCGTCTCCATTCCCATGACCGCCTTCGTCTTCGCCGTCCTGGTCTATAGCCTGCTGGGTTGGAAGCGGATCTCGTCCGACGATCCACCGATGCAGGAGAGCCCTGCCATCCGCACGAACCGCACCGGCACGATCATGTGGACGGTCGTCTCGAGCGTGCTGGCCTTCTTCCTCGTGGTGTGGGGGATGATCGAACTCGCGGCGATCACGGCGAACTCCTACGGAACCATCCCTGCGGATCAACAACCCGGTGACGAACAACCCCTGATCGTCAACGTCACCGGCCAGCAGTGGGTGTGGACCTTCGAATACCCGGGTTACGACGGGGCGACCACCCCTGTCCTCTATCTTGAGAAGGACCGCCCGGTGTACTTCAACGTGACCTCGAAAGATGTCATCCACAACTTCTGGGCCGTCGAGCTCGGGGTCAAGATCGACGCCAACCCCGGGGCCGCCACCCAGACGGGCGTAACTCCGACCAAGGCCGGCGTCTTCAACGTGCGCTGCGCAGAATTGTGCGGGCTGCATCACGCGTATATGGAAACCACGATCGAGGTCCTCCCCAAGGAGGTCTTCGCGGCCGCGATGCGCGAGATGGGCGGAGGGAAGACCTCATGAGCAGCGCTACAGTGGTCCAACAGCATTCGGTCCCCCAGCCGGCACAGCACGGCAAGCCGGGCGGGATGATCCGGCACTTCAACGTCGTGACCGCCGTGATCCTCGGTCTGGTCCTCGCAACCATCTTCGGTTTCCTCGCAAACAGGCTGGTCCCCTCGGGGGCCACCGGCGCCACGTTCGCGCCCGTGCTGCCGGACGTTGGCTTCCTCGCGATTCTCATCGGGTGGGTACTCGGGTTCATGATCGGCATCGGCGCCTTCATCGGGCCCTTCCGGTGGCTCATGGGCCGTGATCTCACCCACGCCGACGCCGAGTACTTGGCGGGCAAGGACATGGGGGTGGGGCGCTACTTCCGCTACACCACCGATCACAAGGTCGTGGGCATCCAGTACCTCGTCGGATTCATGGTCATCATCGGCCTCGGTGGCCTGCTCGCCATGTTGATCCGCACCGAACTCGGCGTCACGTGGGCAGGGGTATTCTCCCCCGACTCTTACAACACCCTCATCGGCACCCACGGCATCGCCATGGTCATCGCGATGATCATCGCCATCTCCGGCCCGGTGGGGAACTTCATCGTCCCGATCATGATCGGTGCGCGCGACATGGCATTCCCCCGCCTCAATGCGTTGAGCTTCTGGTTGTTGGCGGCGGCTGTCCCCTGTTTGGTGGCGTCAATGTTCGCCGGTGGCATCCGCGACGGCTGGTCGGTCTATCAGCCGCTTGCCAGCCAGTCACCTCCCGGGATGATCGGCTACCAGATCACGATCATCGTGTTCGCGATCTCCACGGGTATCGCGTCGGTGAACCTGATGACCACGATCCTGCGCATGCGCGCCAAGGGAATGACGTGGGCGCGCACACCTGTGCTGGTGTATGGAATCTTCGGTGCAGCGCTGATGGGCCTTTACGCATTCCCGTTCTATCAGTACTCGCAGATCTTGGCCCTGTCCGATCGCATCTTCGGCACCTCGTTCTTCAATCCCGTTGAAGGTGGAAGCGTCTGGCTCTACGAGAACCTATTCTGGTTGCTCGGCCACCCCGAGGTGTACGTCATCCTCCTGCCGTCAATCGCCGTCTGCCTTGAACTGATTCCCGTCTTCATGCGGAAACCACTCTTCGCCATGGGCTTTGCAATCGCTGGTGTAGTCGGAGTAGTGATCATGAGTGGTCTCGTGTGGGCCCACCACATGTACATGACTGGCTGGGCTCCCTACGCAAACTACCCCTTCATGCTCTCCACGGAGATGATCTCCATTCCGGTGGGCTTCCTCGTGCTCGTAGCGATCGGAACCCTGTGGCGTGGAACGGCCTGGACGCGCCTGCCCCTCATGGCAGTTTACGCGGTGATCTTCAACAAGATGATCGGTGGCGTGACCGGTGTCTACCTGTCCGACGTTCCGGCAGACCAGTTCTTCCACGGCAGCATGTTCGTGGTGGCGCACTTCCACTACATGTTGATGGGGGCGGGCCTCTTCGGGGCGATGGCGGGTATCGCGTTCTACTTCCCGAAGATGACCGGCCACATCCTGGACGAACGGATGGGATCCATCGGCCTGTGGACCGCATTCGCCGGATTCCAACTCACCTTCGGCTCGATGTTCGTCGCAGGCCTGCAGGGCCAACCGCGACGCGTGCTGCAGTTCGACAATCTCTTCAACATCTCGAACTGGCTGTCCACGATCGGCGCGTACACCATCGGCATTGGCATGCTCATCTTCCTCGCCGCGATCATCTTCTCGTGGCGCAACGGCAAGGTCGCCAGCGGTAACCCGTGGGCCTCGAAGTCCTTGGAATGGCAGACACCCACGCCAGTGCCCCTGGAGAACTTCACGGTGCTCCCCGT
>JBJTBD010000037.1:0-6885 GCA_046091195.1 Actinomycetota bacterium | reverse complement strand
GGTTGTCGATCAGGATGCGATCTCCGAACGCCTTGGTGAGGTTCCTGGCCTCGACGACCACATTGCCCAGGCGCGGACCCGGCGGGATCTGGATCTCCTCCATGTCGAGCTTGCGGGTCTTCTCCGCAGCCGAGGCCATCTCCTCGTACCGATCCAGGCGTGCGCGACTCTTGGTCTGACGAGCCTTCGCATTCGAGCGCACCCACTCGAGTTCCTCGGTCAGGCGCTTTTGCAACTTTGCGTCTTTCTGGCCCTCGACCTTCAGACGCGCGGCCTTGGTCTCCAGATACGTGGAGTAGTTGCCTTGGTAGGGGTAGGCGCGGCCACGGTCGAGTTCGAGGATCCACTGCGCGACGTTGTCCAAGAAGTAGCGGTCGTGGGTGATCGCGACGATGGTCCCGGGGTACTTCTCCAGGTGCTGCTCGAGCCACTGCACGCTCTCTGCGTCGAGGTGGTTGGTGGGCTCGTCCAACAGCAGGAGATCGGGCTGGCGGAGGAGCAGTTGACACAGTGCGACGCGCCGCTTCTCACCTCCGGAGAGCACCGACACGTCGGCATCGGGCGGTGGGCAGCGCAGCGCGTCCATCGCCTGCTCGAGCTGGGCATCCAGGTCCCAGGCATTGCGATGGTCGATGGCTTCCTGCAACTGCCCCATCTCGGCGAGCAATGCGTCATAGTCGGCATCCGGGTCGGCCAACAGGCCGGAGATCTCGTTGAAGCGATCGATCATGCCCTTGGTCTCGGCGACACCGTCCTGGACGTTCTCCAGCACGGTCTTGGATTCATCGAGTCGGGGTTCCTGCATCAGGATCCCGACGGTGTAGCCCTCCATCAACTTCGCCTCGCCGTTGGAGACATCGTCGATACCGGCCATGATCTTCAACAGGCTGGACTTTCCCGCACCGTTCGGGCCGACGACCCCGATCTTGGCGCCTGGGAGGAACGCGAGGGTCACGTCATCGAGGACGACCTTGTCGCCATGTGCCTTGCGCGCCTTGGACAGGGTGTAGATGAACTCGGCCATATGCGCAAGCCTATTCAGCAGCGCGGGAACTCACCTCAGGGCTGAGGCCTCAGGAGTCTGGCAGGGACGCGTAGCGGTAGCCGTTGCGTTCCGTACCGAACCAGGAGTTGATGGTCCTGTCGAACCACGGCCACATGGTGTCGTTCGAATTCCAGCCGTACGGGGCACCCTTCTTCGGCATGTAGTGGCCGCCCCCGCGCAGTTCCCATGCCGCCCAGATGCGATCTACATTCGCATGGTGAACGAAGAACACCGGGTCATTCGGCGACGTGTTGTACGCCATGCTTCCCTGGCTGGTCTTGCCACCCGATTCCCAGACCCCACCCGTATAGAGGTGGACCACGTTATGCATCACGTGCGGGGATCCCTTTACCTGACTTTGGTCGATCCAGCCGGAGTCGCACTGCGCAGCTTTGGGATCACGCCAGCCCTCGAGGCGATTTCGGAATGACTCCGGGAGAGGTGAACTGCCATCGAAAGGCGCATGGTCATACGAGGCAACGTCGAGCGTCCAGCGGACGTTTGCCTCCGTGGGAAGTGAGACCGGACCCGCCGGAAACGCACCGAAGTTACGAACAAGGAACGGTTTCGGTGGGTTGTCGCCGTCGAGGAGTTCTGGTGGGTCTTGAATGGTGATCTTCCACTCACCCTTGCGGAAGGGTCCGGTTGTCACCGCCCACTCCTTGGCGGGATCGCCGTTGCCCCCAAAGAAATCCGGGGAGAACACCGCTGCGGTGGACTTCGGGTCGGTCCAATCCCAATGCGGGGTCGTCATCAACGGATCGCCGCTCATCTTCTGGAGCATCTGATCGAAGAGGTGCAGGAACTGGCGGTGCCAGGGCAAGAAGGTCGGAGAGTTGTGCGCAGCGCCGGCGAAGTTGTCCTGCTGTGTCCACCCGATGTCGCACCGGAACGCCGTCTTGTGCCAGAGAACGAACTGGTCGTAGTAGCTGATCCCGGGATTGAAGGGCGACTCGGTCTTCTTCGCCTTCTTGATGGCATTGACGAATGCGGTCTTCTGTTTGGGAGTCAGATCCTTGACGTCTTGACGAACAAGGACCGGAGCGCCGAGCGACGATAGCGCGGGTGTGGCGATGACTACGACGGCTGCGAGGCACGCGACGATGATCGCAATGACTCTGGATCGCCGCGAAGATATGGAGCAAAGGTTGTCACACAACACGCGGTTGGTGTGCTTGTTCTTCAACGTCGCCAATTTCTGCGACGTCGATGGGTAGGAAACCGAACATCGGGGGGCAGCATCCACACCTACCTCGAGCCAGGGGGCGTGTGGGGGCGACTCTCGCCGCCCCTCACGTAGTCCTAGCCGACGGGTTCGAGGATCTCCCCGGTCTCAAGATCCACGTCGAGGGCGTCGTCCTCCAAGGACGCATCCTCTGCAACCATCCGCTCAACTTCCATGTCGTCGGCCAGCTCACGCTGCTCGCTCTCGGTCACCGCGGTGCGGCGGATGCGCTCGAAGTCCGCGATGCCGCGCGACAGATCCGGTCCCACGGCCGAAGCCTCGATGTCGTGGAAAGTGGTGATGTGCCGGGTATCCCCGCATTCCCGCTCGACCTGCCGGCTCCGCAGCCGACCAACCACGATCACCGGCGTTCCCTTTTTCACAGATTGCACGACGTTGTGTGCCAGCCCACGCCAGCAGCTCACAGACAGGTAATGGGTGTCTCCGTCCACCCAGCGCTCGTGCACCCGGTCGTACCGACGCGTGCTGGACGCCACGCGGAACTTGGCAACCGGCTCACCGGACGGCGTGAAGCGCATCTCCACGTCGTTGACTACGTTGCCGATCACGGTCATCGCAATATCGTTCATCGCTCCTCCTGAGCATCAAAGTGATGTCAGGAGTCCACAACCACGACAGGAACTGCACCAGACCCTTCGGAAATCCCGGGATGAATCACCGGGGTGTGGACAATCAGTCCTTACCGAGCATCTTCCGGATAGTCATCCGCGGAATGTCAGTCACCGACGAGACCTTGTTCTCGGTGAGCAGGCCCTTCTTCACCGACTCGACGACCAGGGCAGCCAGCACGTTGCGCGCAGCGCGCTCCTTCTTCTTGGCAGCCTTCCAATCTTTGGCCGCCTTCTGCAGGGCCTTCTTTGCCGACGAATCGTTGGTAAGTCCCCCCACGGCGCTCACGCCGTGACCGGCATCTGGTCCGCGAGAGGGGCGAGGCGCTCATGCATCTCATGCCACTCCAACGCCTCGTCGATGAACGGGGTGTCGAAGTGCGCCCCGCACGTGCAGTCGAGGGTGAAGCGGCAGATCGCGTAGCAGAAGTCCGAGGAGACCCGATGCAGGTCCACGGGACTCTCCGGGGTTCGAGCGGATTCAGCCTTCGGGGCACGATGGAGCCAGCGAATATTCATGGGAAGCACCTCCACATCGCAGTTCAACCTGTCTAGTACAGCACTATACACCTGTATTGTCCAGTACTGGACGTCTAGGGCTGGACAATTTCCGGCCTGATCATTCATGGAATTCAGAAATGCGCCGGATTGCAGCAGTAGTCGTGAGTCTCTGTGCCCTGACCTGGCCCTCCGCCCTCCCGGCTCAGGCGTCGACGAGTCTCGAACCAGCCACCTCCCAGGTGGTCCTGCACGTCCAACCGGGCGATGGGTATCGCC
This sequence comes from Actinomycetota bacterium, assembly GCA_046091195.1. GTDB lineage: Bacteria > Actinomycetota > Actinomycetes > S36-B12 > S36-B12 > VGCC01. The sequence continues at coordinate 3,209 of JBJTBD010000037.1, read as the reverse complement.
CGATCATCGAGTTCATGCGCTCCGCGCGAGAGACGCTCGACTTCACGATCTACCAGTTCAACGACGGGCGCATCGCGCGTGAGCTCAAGGCCGCGCGCCGGAGGGGCGTGGATGTGCGGGTCATCTTCACCTGGCAGGTCTTCCCCGCCGGCAGCAACCTGTGGGATCCGTTCAGCTCCAACTACAACACCAACATGCCTACCTTCCATGCCTTACAGAAGGCGGGGATCGATGTCCGTCTCAGTCCGTTCTTCTATACCTACAGCCACGAAAAGACGATGATCGCCGACGGGCGCACGAGTGACGGTCGCGCTCTCATCATGGACTTCAACTCCCAGCCCTCGTACCTCATCCCGACGCCGGGACTTTTGGGCACGCGCGGCTTCGCCGTCACCACCTCGAACATCACTGACGTCCGCGAGATCCAGGAGGTCTTCGACGCAGACTGGGAGAAGCGGGCGCCCCGCGAATTCACGAGTCCCCGACTGGTGTGGTCTCCCAACGGCGTCGGGTACCTGCCGAAATCGCAGGGGAAGGAGCGGATCTTCTCGCTCATAGATTCGTCCACGACATCACTCGATCTCGATGTCCTCGTGCTGGACTACCTGCCATTCCAGGACAGGCTGATCGCCGCCGAGAAGCGGGGCGTGGACGTGCGCATAATCACGAACACGAACCCCAGTCCGATGTCCTTCGAACAACTCAGACAACTTGTTGCCGCAGGTGTGGAGTTCCGGTTCGATCCCACCTACGCCGGTGGCCCCGTGTTCATCCACTCCAAGGCGATCATCCGCGACGCGGGAACCAGGAACGCCATGGCGTTCGTCGGCTCACAGAACTCCGGGGACAACGTATCGACGAATTCCGAGCGCGAGCTCGGCATCCTTCTCGGCAAGGCCTCTCAGGTGGATCGGATGAACCGAGTCTTCAACGAGGACTGGGCAGTGGGCTCACCACTCACCTACAAGGACGGATGGTTGGTGGACCCCTTCTGGATCACCTACCCATCCCCCACCCCCTAGTCCCAAGGTTGCCGTCCCCTCATCCCTGCACCTGCACAGTGGTAGAAAATCTCGACCACCAGGTAGAATTCTTCCGTGACCATGAACATCAAGAACCCCGAGGCCCACGAGCTAGCCAAGGAGCTGGCGGCACTCGAGAAGACCACCGTCACTGCAGCGGTCACGCTCTCCCTTCGGGAGGCTCTCGCCAAGCGTCGAGGGGAGGAGGCCGCAGCCGCTCGCCTGGAGAAGATGCGCGACATCTCAAGCCGATTTGCAGAACGGGAACGAATGAACCCGGGTGCGAAGTCCCTGTGGGAGATCAACGAGGACCTATTCGACGAAAGCGGACTCCCCCGATGATCATCGACGCGTCTGCACTCCTCGCCGTGCTGCTCGACGAGCCTGAGCGACCCACGTTCGAAGCCGCCATGTCCCGTGACCCGTTTCCCCGGATTTCTGCCGCCAGCTACCTCGAAGCGGGGATCGTCGTGGACTCGCGCCGGGACCCGATGCGCTCGCGCTACCTAGACATCTTCCTCGCTCGCGCGGAGGTCGCGATCGAGCCGGTCACGGCCGAGCAAGCCGCGATTGCCCGGAAGGCCTACCAGGATTTCGGCCGTGGCTCCGGTCATCCCGCGAGGTTGAATTTCGGTGATTGCTTCGCCTACGCGCTCGCCAAGGCAACCGACGAGGAACTCCTGTTCACAGGAGAGGACTTCTCCCACACGGACATTCGGTCTGCCGTCAGGTGACCTCGGCACGGGCCACTTGCCCCATCGAGGACAATAGAAACCTGGCGCCCGTAGCTCAACGGATAGAGCAACCGGTTTCTACCCGGTCGGTTGAGGGTTCGATTCCTTCCGGGCGCACATCAGGCGAACTCTCACAGGCGCACCAAAAACCGGTCAGATTGCGTTACCCGATTCTTAACACGTGTTTCGGTTCAACGTTGTTACTCACGCATTGAGGGTGACTAGATACCCGCTGTCTCACTTGCGCTCTGCGTTCAGTAAGTCACGACCGCGCATGACGACACAAAGCCCGATAGATGTTGCACTACGAAACTCCGATTACTGATCCCTACCTTCAGGTCACAACGCCACACGTGATACCGGCCGGTCCATAGATCGGCACGGTGCCCGATGGACACCTTGCCGGCGTCGGCGTCGGCGTCGGTGTCGGCGTCGGTGTCGGCGATCGATGACGGCCCGGAGCCGGGAGTGATGCCCTCCGAGTATTGGGTGATGACGCCCGAGGTCGTGATCTTCGCGACAGCGCCGGTGTTGCCGGGGGCGGGTGTGATCGGCTGCATGGTGAACCAGAGGTCGCCATTCGCGCTCACTGGCAGGCCACCGGTAATCCAGGACGGATTGGATGAGGTGGTAGGAAGCGGATATTCCTGGATCAGGCCGATCGACGGAGTCGCGGTCGCCGGCGCGGTACCGCTCACTCCGAGGGCCGCTGCCACCACGCAGGCCGCGAAACGCCCTGCATGCGACATTGATCGAGGCGTTGCCCGGGGATTGCGGTTATGCCGAGACTCATGTTTCACCTTGATGATTAATGGCACGCTAGCAGTGACGGTGACTTTCAATCAATGCCACAGGCCCATGACATTTGCGCACCTGACACGACGTCCGACGGTTTCCATGCGTTCCCAAAAGCGAGTGGTGCGGCATTTCACTTCTCGACCTACCATGGTCCACCTACGCTTGCCGTCGGTTCGTCATTGGTCGGGGCAACCCGAGCCGTGAAGGAAATGGCGATGGAGGTCGAGGGGTCCGACGCGACCGAGTCTGACAGAGACAGTTCCCCGCGCAAGCGCCCAAGCACGTCACTTCATGAATGGGTCGAGCCAGTCAAACATCACCTCGGTCGCGAATTGCGGCGCGAGGGGCTGATCGTGCAGGGTGGCGCCCTGGCGCAGCGTGAAGTCAACGAACTTCTTCTTGCGATCGGGCACGTTGTCGAGCAGTCCGAACGCGTAGGCTGGCTGGTCATACTTGCCCGTCGTGGGTGTCGGTGGCTCACCGGATCCGCCATTGAAGAAGATGTCGCCCTGGGTGCGTGTCAGCATGACCGGATTGCTCGAGAGGCCAGCGGTGCGATAGTCGCCGTCGAAGACGAAGGGGAGCATCGCCTCCAGGAGTCCGTAGTAGTCGGACGGGGTCTTGCCTGCCCGGGCTTCTCGCATCACTCGAGGGC
>JBJTBD010000036.1:0-8548 GCA_046091195.1 Actinomycetota bacterium | reverse complement strand
GGCCGCCGATGTTCCCCCCACCTCGCATCCGATACCAGTGGTGAACGTGGTGCGGGCTGATGAGATCCGGCCCGGGCTCGCGCGCGAGGCGGTGGCGGCGATGGCCCCGGCGTGGGAGGACGACCGCTTCCGGGTGCCGCGCATCCTCGGGGAGGAGTGAGCGTGGCAATCGACGGACCGGATCTCACCCGCCCGTCGGCGGCCACTCTCGCCGACGCCATCTCATCGGGCGAGGTGAGCGCGGAGGAGGTCACCCGCGCGCACCTCGATCGGATCGATTCCGTCGACGGGGCGGTGCACGCATTTCTCCACGTGGACAGAGACGCGGCCCTCGCGACAGCACGCGCGGTCGATGCGAAGCGTTCCTCCGGTGCAGCACTCGGACCCCTCGCCGGCGTACCGATCGCCGTCACGGACGTGCTCACCATGGCCGGGTTACCCACGACGTGCGGTTCGCGCGTCCTGGAGGGGTGGCGGCCGCCCTACGACTCCACCGTCGTCGAGAGGCTCCGCGCCGCGGACATGGTGATCCTCGGCAAGACGAACATGGACGAGTTCGCGATGGGATCCTCGACCGAACACAGTGCGTACGGGCCCACGCGTAATCCCTGGGATCTCGAGCGGATCCCCGGGGGTTCCGGCGGCGGATCGGCCGCGGCTCTCGCGGCGTTCGAGGCACCTCTTGCGATCGGCACCGACACGGGTGGCTCGATCCGTCAACCTGCCGCGGTCACGGGAACCGTCGGCGTGAAGCCCACCTACGGCGGTGTGTCGCGGTACGGCCTTGTTGCCCTCGCGTCCTCCTTGGACCAAGCGGGCCCGTGCGCACGCTCTGTGGGTGACTCCGCGCTTCTTCACGCGACCATCGCCGGCCACGATCCGCGCGACTCCACCTCCATTGATGCACCGGTACCCGATGTGGTGGCAGCCGCCGCGTTGGGCGACGTGCGCGGGATGCGCATCGGCCTGGTGCGGGAACTTTCCGGCGAGGGTTACCAGTCGGGTGTCCAGCAACTGTTCCAGCGGGCGGTGGAGATCCTGACCAATCTTGGCGCCGATGTCGTCGAAGTCGGGTGCCCGAACTTCGAGTATGCGCTAGCCGCCTACTACCTGATCCTGCCCTCGGAAGCCTCGAGCAACCTCGCCCGCTTCGACGGTATGCGCTACGGACTCCGCGTCGGCGACGACGGCCAGGCCTCCGTCGAGGACGTGATGTCCCTTACCCGGGAGCAGGGTTTCGGTGCCGAAGTGAAGCGACGCATCATGTTGGGGACGTACGCACTCTCGAGTGGCTACTACGACGCGTACTACGGGCAGGCGCAGAAAGTACGCACGCTCATCGCACGTGACTTCGCCAACGCCTTCGAGAAGGTCGATGTCCTGGTGTCACCCACGGCGCCGACCACGGCCTTCAAGATCGGCGAGAAGGTGGATGACCCGATCGCCATGTACCTCAACGACATCGCCACGATCCCGGTCAATCTGGCCGGCAACTGCGCGATGTCCCTGCCGATCGGCCTCGCCCTCGAGGACGGGCTGCCGGTGGGGCTGCAGATCATGGCTCCGGCACTCGCGGATGATCGGCTCTACCGCGTGGGATCTGCGTTGGAGCAGGCGCTCGTGGATGCCTGGGGTCACCTGCTCATTGAGGAGGTGCCCTCGCTGTGACCGACGACTACATGGACTTCCACGAGGCACTGACAGCCTTCGAACCGGTGCTGGGGCTGGAGACACATGTCGAGTTGGGGACGGCATCGAAGATGTTCTGCTCCTGTCCGACGGCGTTCGGTGCCCCGGCCAACACGCAGGTGTGCGCCGTGTGCCTCGGCCTGCCGGGGTCACTTCCCGTCGTGAACGGTGTTGCAGTCGAATCGACGATCCGCATGGGACTCGCGCTGCACTGTGACATCGCGTCCTGGTGCAGGTTCGCGCGCAAGAACTATTTCTATCCCGATATGCCGAAGGACTACCAGGTAAGCCAGTACGACGAACCCCTGTGCACCAACGGGTACCTCGACGTGACGGTCGCCACGGATGAGGGGCCGCGGAACTTCCGCGTCGAGATCGAACGCGTGCACATGGAGGAGGACACCGGCAAACTCACGCACGCTGGCGGTGACACCGGACGCATCCACGGAGCCGATTACTCCCTGGTCGACTACAACCGCGCGGGGATTCCCCTCATCGAGATCGTGACCAAGCCCATCGTCGGCACGGGATCACTCGCACCTGTGGTGGCGCGTGCATACGTGACCGAGTTGAGGGACCTGATGCGGAGCCTGGGGGTCTCGGACGTGCGCATGGAGGAAGGTTCCCTCCGGTGCGACGTCAACGTCTCCCTCTCTCCAGCAGGGGAACCCTGGGGGACCCGGTCGGAGACGAAGAACGTGAATTCGTTGCGGTCCGTCGAGCGGGCAGTGCGTTCGGAGATCGAGCGCCAGGCCGCGGTGCTGACGGGCGGCGGCCGCGTCGTGCAGGAGACGCGGCACTTCCACGAGGACACCGGTCGGACCACCTCGGGACGCTCCAAGGAGCATGCAGAGGACTACCGCTATTTCCCGGAACCCGACCTCGTTCCCGTCGCGCCGGATGGTGCCTGGATCGAGCGACTCCGATCGGAGTTGCCGGAGATCCCGTCGGTGCGACGTGCCCGGATGCAGACCGAATGGGGGATCAGCGACTTCGAGATGCAGGCCCTGGTCAACATCGACGCGGTCGAGCTCGTGGCGGGCACCGTAGGCGCCGGTGTGGATCCGTCGGCGGCTCGCAAATGGTGGACGGGTGAGTTGGCGCGCGTCGCCAACGAACGCGGCGTCGACCTCGCGTCGTTGCCGGTGACCCCCGCGACCATCCATCGCATCGAGGAGTTGATTGCGTCGGGTGCGCTGACCGACTCTTTGGCGCGACGCGCACTCGAAGGCGTCCTCGCGGGTGAGGGTGATGTGGACCAGGTGGTTTCGGCCCGTGGGTTGACCGTGGTGAGCGACGACTCGTCCCTTCTCGCCGCGATCGATACGGCCCTGGCGGAGCAACCCGACGTTGCGGAGAAGATTCGCAGCGGGAAGGTTCAGGCGGCCGGTGCGATCGTCGGTGCGGTGATGAAGGCAACGAAGGGTCAGGCCGATGCGGCCAAGGTGCGCACCCTGCTCTTCGAGCGACTCGGGGTGGCCGAGTAGATCACGTCCTCCTCGAGGGTCTCGCTAGTCTGAACGTATGGTCGATATGAAGCCTCGCAGCAAGGACGTCACGGAGGGTCTCGAGAGGGCTGCCGCACGCGGCATGCTCCGGGCGGTCGGGATGTCCGATGATGACTTCCCGAAACCCCAGATCGGCATCGCCTCCTCGTGGAACGAGATCACCCCCTGCAACATGTCCCTGGCCAGGCTGGCCACAGCCGCCAAGGAGGGGGTGCACGCCGCAGGGGGATTCCCCATGCAATTCGGGACGATCTCGGTGTCCGACGGCATCTCCATGGGGCACGAGGGCATGCACTTCTCCCTCGTCAGCCGCGAGATCATCGCCGACTCTGTGGAGGCGGTGATGCAGGCCGAGCGGCTCGACGGCATGGTCACCTTCGCCGGGTGTGACAAGTCTCTGCCAGGCATGTTGATGGCTTCTGCGCGCCTCGATATCGCCGCCGTGTTCGTCTACGCCGGATCGATCCTGCCCGGACATGTGAAGCTCTCCGATGGAACCGAGAAGGACGTCACCATCATCGATGCGTTCGAGGCGGTTGGGGCCTGTGCACGCGGGCTCATGTCGCGGGAGGATGTCGATGCCATCGAGCGCGCCATCTGTCCTGGCGAGGGTGCTTGTGGCGGCATGTTCACGGCGAACACCATGGCATCGATAGCCGAGGCACTGGGGATGTCTCTGCCCGGATCGGCCGCACCTCCCGCCGTTGATCGGCGTCGCGATGGATATGCGAGGCGCTCCGGTGAAGCTGTCGTCGAGCTGATCCGCCAGGGGATCACCACGCGCGACATCATCACCCGTCAATCCATCGAGAATGCGATCGCTGTGCTGATGGCCTTCGGTGGCTCCACGAACGCGGTTCTGCATCTCCTCGCCATCGCCCATGAGGCGGGCGTCGAATTGCACATCGAGGATTTCCACCGGATCGGATCGAAGGTGCCGTTGCTTGCCGACGTCAAGCCCTTCGGGCGATACGTCATGAGCGACGTGGACCGAGTGGGTGGCGTGCCGGTCATCCTGCGCGCCCTCCTCGATGCGGGCCTGCTCCACGGTGACTGCCTCACCGTCACGGGGAAGACCATGGCCGAGAACCTGGCCACCCTCGATCCTCCGGATCCCGACGGTCTGATCCTCAAGGCGTCACGTGATGCCATCGCACCGACCGGTGGAATCACGATCCTCAGTGGATCGCTCTGCCCGGATGGGGCGGTTGTGAAGAACGCCGGGATCCCGGTGGATGTGTTCGAGGGATCCGCGCGGGTCTTCGAGCGCGAGCAATCGGCCATGCAGGCCCTGGAAGACGGGACCATCCAGGCCGGTGACGTGGTGGTCATCCGCTACGAGGGCCCCAAAGGTGGCCCGGGAATGCGCGAGATGCTCATGATCACCGGCGCGATCAAGGGTGCGGGGCTCGGCAAAGAGGTCATGCTGATCACCGACGGCCGCTTCTCCGGTGGCACCACCGGGCTGTGTGTCGGGCACGTTGCCCCCGAGGCCGTCGATGGCGGGCCGATCGCGCTCGGGGAGGAGGGGGATCGGATCCGGATCAACATCAGCGCCCGCACGCTCGATCTCCTCGTTGATGCCGACGAACTCGAACGTCGCCGGATGAACTTCCAGCCGCTACCGCCACGCTACGAACGTGGCGTCCTGGCGAAGTACGCAAAACTCGTGGGCTCGGCCTCCCGTGGCGCGGTGTGCGACGAGTGACGGCATCTGAGCCCGGACGCAGGGAGCGGCCCACCGCCGTCGCCCGAGTGGTCGAGGTGCTCGCCCGGCGCATCGACTCGGGAGACTTGTCTCCCGGGGACAAGTTGCCGGGGGAGGCAACCCTGGCGTCCGAGCTCTCGGTGAGTCGCCCGATCGTCCGTGAGGCACTCGGACAACTACGGGAACGCGGCTATGTCACCACGGTGAACGGAAGCGGCACCTACGTTCAAAGCCCTGACGCGGAAACCATCGCGGACGCACTACGCCGTCATCTTCGGCTGGCCGACCGGGGTTCGATCAATGTCGCACAGCTGTACGAGGCGCGGGCGGCGATCGAGGTGACCGCGGCTCGGCTTGCTGCCACTCGGGCCTCGGCGCAGAGCCTGGCCACCCTGGAAGGGCTCCTCCAGTCCATGCGCACGTCGGCGACCAGGTCGACCGCGTACTCCTCCGCGGACATGGCATTCCACGTCGAGCTCGCGCGTGCGAGCGGGAACCCACTGCTCCCCACGCTTCTCGAGCCTCTCGTGGAGGTCATCGTCACGGGCATGATCGAGTCGCATGGGCGCGACGGAGCCGTGGATGACGGCATCACCATGCACGCGCGTGTGTTGGAGTGCGTCAAGGCTGGTGACGCCGATGGAGCCGCCGAAGCAATGGCGGAGCACCTCGCCCAGTCGCAGAGGCTGTTCCCCGATCACGTCCTGACCGGACGCGTTACAGCAGGCTCCCGCCGTTGACCTGCAGGACGGTGCCCGTGACGAATGCGGAATCCTCGCTCGCCAGGTAGGCGACCCCTGCCGCGATGTCCTCGGGGCGCCCGAGGCGACCGACCAGCGTCCGCGCCGCGGCAATTGCGCGTTGTTCAGGACTCGCTGCCTTCAGCGCCGGAGTGTCGATCGGGCCGGGGCTGATGGCATTCACCCGAACGCCCTCGGGCGAGACCTCGCGGGCCAGCGACTTGGTGAAAGCGATCACACCACCCTTGGCACCCGCGTATGCGGCGGACGGCCGGATCGAACCGTACTCGCCAGCCGTCGATGCGAAGTTCACGATGCTGCCACTGTGCCGCTCGAGCATCCCCGGCAGGACGGCGTGGCACGCTGACATCGCGGTCAGCAGATTCGCGCGGATCATCGACATCCATTGGTTCTCATCGCTGTCGACGTAGTCGATGATCTGCCACGCCCCGGCGACGTTCACGAGGATGTCGGGGCTGCCGATGTACTCGTTGCACGCACGCATGAGTTCGCGTGCGCCCGCGGGATCGGAGAGATCCGTGGCGACGGCGTGCGTGTGGGCATCCCAGCCCGCAGAGATCTCCACGATGTTGGTCTGCGGCAGGTCCGTGACGAGGACCGCGGAGGCACCCTCCTGCAGAAGTCTCTCCACGACCGCCTGACCGATCGCCCCACTGGCTCCGGTGACGATGGCGGTGTATCCGTCGAGGCGCTGCATGGGGTTCCTCTCACTGGGCGGTTGATTGGCGGGAGTTCACGTCGGAACGTGTTCGGAAGTCATCGCGCAGCGCAGCACCCAATCCGGTGCCGGACGGTGCGGTTGCGCGCCCGTTGTCGATCGGCAGGCGCATGTCGATGACGTCGAGGTAATACCCATCGACGAACCCACGGACGATCTCGGTGATCATCGCGTTGGAACGCGCCGTGCACAGGTGCAGATTCACGAGTGCGGTGACCGGACCCGTGCAGTCGTGGGGGGCGAAGGGGAGGTGATAGAGATCTGCGAGATCGGCGATCTGTGCGGATTCGGTGACTCCACCGGTCCAGGCGACATCCAGCATGACCACATGGGCCGCTTTCCGCTCCAGTACCTCGCGGTACCGGTGGCGGGTGATCAAGCGTTCGCTGACCGACTGAGGAACTGCGGTTTCCTCGACGAGTCGACGCAGGTCATCCACGCTGTCCGGCTGGATCACGTCTTCGGCCCAGAGGAGGTCGATGTGTTCCAGGGCGCGGAGAATCCTGATGCCGGTCGTGACGTCCCAGCGGGAGTGTCCTTCGAGGATGAGCGACATCTCACTACCCACGGCGTCGCGGATCTCCTCGAATGCCCGCACCCCCTCGGCGAGGTCGCGTGGGCTGATCGTGTGGCCGGGTGGGCCCATTGCCGACCATCCCGCCGGGCCGGTGGCGAAGCCGCCGGCAATCTGCGGAGCGAACCGATCGAAGGGCCAGATCTTCATCGCGGTAATCCCGCTGGCGAGCAGTTCCCGAGCGAGGTCCGCGGGTCGCTCGAGGAATCCGTCCTGGTCGAGGTGAGAGCCGGCGTTCGCGCACGTGGCATAGATGCCGATCGAGTCTCGGACTCGGCCTCCGAGAAGCGTGTACAGGGGACGACCGAGCAGTGTGCCTGCAAGGTCCCAGAGCGCAATGTCGACGGCACTCCAGGCGCGCATCTCCGCACCCGCGTACCCGGAGAAGTTCGCGCACGCGAAGAAGTCACGCGCGTGGGCGGTGCGGTCCTCGGGGTCCTTCCCCAGAAGTAGGGGCGCGATCATGTCGTGCACGATCGACTCCACCGCGGCCGCACCGTAGAAGGTCTCGCCCAAGCCGACATGACCCGAGTCGGTCTCGATCTCCACCCAGAGGCAGTTCGGTTGGCTCTGCCAGCGCAGCGTGCGGATGGCCGCGATGCGTGCCATCGCTACCCGAGCTCCTCGAGCGCGCGTAGCCAGACGCCGTCGGAGACATTCATGTAGTGCACCTTCGCGTAGCTGACGAAACTGGGCACGCCGAAGCCTAGGACCGTGTCACACACCAACGCGACCGGCCGATCCGTCGCCTGCATGGCGCGATGGATCGCAGCACGCACCGCAGGGAGGTCGTTCGCTGTGACACGCTCGGCCTCGAACCCGAAAGCCGCGAACTTTGCATCGATCGGCTCCACGGCCATGACCATCGCCGGATCACCATCAGCCTGCATGCGGTTGTTATCGATGAGTACGACCAGGTTGTTGAGCCGATAGTGGGCTGCAGACATCGCGGCCTCCCACGTCTGGCCTTCTTGGAGCTCACCATCGCTGACGATGCAGAACGTTCGCGTATCGCGACCTGCCATGCGGTCACCGAGTGCGAGTCCCACGGCCTGGGACAGTCCCTGACCGAGTGAGCCACCCGTGATCGGGAATCCCGGGAGCCCCGACAGCGGGCTCTCCTCAATGCGCGACCCGTCCTGCCCGTATGTGCGCAACTCCTCTTCGGTGAAGACGCCGAGCTCGCCGAGGGCGGAGTACACCGCGATCGCACTGTGCCCCGTGGACAGCACGACCCGGTCGCTCAGGGCCTCCCCTTCGCGGCGTAGTGCATCGAAGTAGAGGACCGCCATGATGTCGGCGAGGGCAAGTCCCTGACCGGCGTACCCGCGTCCCCGCCCACGGCACATCTCGATGCACCTGCGCCGCAGTGACGTCGCAATCGCCGCCAATTCCTCATCGCTCTTCATGAGACACCTGCCTCGCGGGTGATGGCGAGCGCCAGGGAGTCGGTGTCGAGACCTAGGCCAGCCCGAACGTGATCCAGGGAGCCGGCGGGTGCCCACACATCCGGCACGCCATGGGCGACGACGCGGGTCGACTTTCCCGCGCGGGCGAGGGCGGAGGACACCGCATCGGCGAGCCCTCCGA
>JBJTBD010000035.1:0-33135 GCA_046091195.1 Actinomycetota bacterium | reverse complement strand
CACGGGCGACACCGCTTGGCTGATGACCGCTGCGGCGCTCGTGCTGTTGATGATTCCCGGCCTCGCCTTCTTCTATGGCGGCATGGTCAGGTCGAAGTCGGTATTGAACATGTTGATGATGGTGTTTGGCGCCCTGTTCATCGTGGGTGTCCTCTGGGTGCTCGTCGGGTACTCCATTGCATTCGGTGATTCGTACGGTCAGGCCGGTTGGCTCGGCAATGTCACCCAGTACGCAGGACTCGAAGGCCTGATGACGGACAATCCGGAATCGGTGTACCCCGCCATGGCGTTCGTTGCGTTCCAAGCGATGTTCGCCTGCCTAACGGTGGGTCTCATCGCGGGCGGTGTGGCAGATCGCATGAAGTACGCGGCGTGGTTGGTCTTTGCGGGCATCTGGGCGCTGCTCGTGTATTTCCCCGTTGCGCACTGGGTCTTCAATCTCGCGGGTGACAACGGAGGGTGGATCTACAAGCTTGGTGTCATTGATTTCGCGGGCGGAACAGCGGTTCACATCAATGCGGGAATTGCGGCGCTGGCCCTGGTGTTTGTCCTCGGCAAGCGCCTCGGATGGCCTCGGGTGCCGATGCGGCCGAGCAACCTGACGCTGGTCATGATCGGAGCCGGACTCCTGTGGTTTGGGTGGTTCGGCTTCAACGCGGGATCGGCGACGGCGGCGAACACCACGGCGGCGGGGGCCTTCCTGAACACCTTCGCGGCCACGTGCGCCGCCGCGCTCGGGTGGCTTCTGACGGAGAAGATCCGCGACGGCAAGGCCACCTCATTGGGTGCAGCATCCGGAGTAGTCGCTGGTCTCGTGGCAATCACCCCGGCCTGTGCCGCCGTGAGCCCCCTGGGTGCGATGGCCATCGGGGCGATCGCCGGGGTGCTCTGTGCCCTGGCGGTCGGCTTGAAGTACCGGTTCAAGTACGACGATTCCCTGGATGTCGTCGGAGTCCATCTGGTCGGAGGGCTCGTCGGGACACTCCTGATCGGAATCTTCGCAACCGAGGCGTCCCCCACTGGGATCAACGGCCTTCTCTATGGTGGCGGCTGGAATCAACTATGGCTGCAATTCGTGGGAGCGGCAGCGGTTCTCGTGTACTCCTTCGTCGTAACGCTGGTGATCGCCGTTGTGATCAAGGCCATGATGGGTCTTCGGGTCACCGAGGAGCAGGAGACCTCGGGCGTCGACTTGGCGGAGCATGCCGAGTCCGCCTACGAGTTGGGTGAGTCCGGCGGTGGCGGTGTCTTCGCCGGAGTGGGACATGCAGGACGTGCGAGAGCGGAGGAGCAGTAATGAAACTCATCACGGCCATCATCAAGCCCTTCAAGCTCGAGGACATCAAGTCGGCCTTGGAGGGACTGGCGATCCAAGGCATGACGGTGTCGGAAGCATCGGGTTTCGGTCGTCAGGGAGGCCATACGGAGGTCTACCGCGGCGCTGAATACACAGTCGATCTCATCCCGAAGGTGCGGATCGAGGTCCTGGTGGACGACACCCAGGCCGATTCGGTCATCGACGCGATCGTCACGGCAGCGCGAACCGGGAAAATCGGCGACGGGAAGGTGTGGGCGACGCCCGTCGACACCGTTGTGCGTGTCCGTACTGGGGAGAGGGGCGTCGACGCGCTCTGATTGCATGGTGAACACGCAGCGAGAGGCCGTACGGCGCTCGGATCTCACCGGTCTGGAGCGCCGTACGGCTCTTGCGCATACCACAGACGCGTGGCTCTCGGAGGTGTTCGACAGTGCCCTTGCGCGGCTGGGTATCGATCCGGGCGGCGTCTGCCTTGCGGCCACCGGAAGTTATGCGCGGGGTGAGCTTTCGGAGCGAAGCGATCTCGACCTCGTTCTGCTCCACACCTCCACTCCCTCCATCAATGACCTCGCCGAGGCGCTGTGGTACCCGATCTGGGATGCGGGGATTTCGCTGGACCACAGCGTCCGGACGCCGGCGGAGACCAGGCTGGCGGCCCACTCGGATATTCGCGTCGCTCTCGGCGCCATGGAAATGCGTGCGGTCGCAGGAAACCGCGACGTGGTCGCCAGCACCCGCAGCGCCGTTGTGGCGGACTGGCGTGCCCACGCCCTACGCCGGGCACCCGAACTACGCGCACTCGTCGCGGCCCGTCGCGAACGTGCAGGTGACCTCGCGCAACGCATCGAACCCGACCTCAAGGACTCCTATGGAGGTATTCGCGAGGCGACCGTGATTCGCGCACTCGCGAGTTCATGGCTCGTGGACGTACCTCACATCACGTGGGACGACTCGCTGTCATTCCTCCTCGACGTGCGCGATGTCCTTCATCGGCACGGACTGGGGGACCGACTCGTGCTGCAGAGCCAGGAGGATGTCGCTGCTGCCCTGGGTCTCGCGGACGCGGACAGCCTGTTGCGGTCGGTGTACCTGGCGGCCCGCCAGATCGCCTACGTAAGTGACCAGGCCTGGCTCCGCCTCGATCGGCTCGAGAGGCGTAGCGCGACGCGCAGAGCGTTCCAGCGTGCCCCGCGACGGACCCCCATTGCGAATGGACTCGTTGTTTCCGACGGCGAAATTCACATTGCGCGCGATGTCGAGGTGTCCACGGACCCCGGATTGGTGCTGCGGGCGGCCGCGGCGAGTGCGCAGCACCACTACCCGCTGTCTGAGGCGATGGTCACCCGTTGTGCTGCCGAGGCGATCTTCCCGGAGACGTGGAGTCCGGAGATGCTCGGCTCGTTCATCTCCCTCCTCGGCGCCGGACCTGGAACCGTCGATGCCATCGAAGCTCTGGATCAGGGGGGAATCCTGGCGCGCGTCATCCCGGAGTGGGAAGTGATTCGTTCTGCACCGCAGCGGGATCCCGTCCACACGTTCACGGTGGACCGGCACGTGGTCATGACCGCGGTGCATGCGGCCCAGGACACGCGCGATGTCCACCGCCCCGACCTCCTGCTCATCGGGTCCCTCCTCCATGACATCGGGAAAGCGCGGGGTGGTGACCATTCCATCGTCGGGGCCGCACTCGCCCCGGCGATGTGCGCGCGCATGGGTCTCAACCAACATGACACTGCCGTGATCACCGCAATGGTCCGATGGCACCTCCTGCTCCCAGAGACGGCGTTTCGTTACGACATCGCCGATCCGTCCACCTGGCGGGCCGTTCGGGAACGCGTACCCGATCCCGAGACTCTCGAGTTGTTGCTTTACCTTGCGCTCGCCGACCAGAAGGCGACTGGTCCGAGTGTGGCGACCGAGTGGCGTGAGCAGCTCTTGCGTCAACTCGTCGCTCACGTGTCCGGGGGTGTCGAGACGGACGAAGCGATTCCCGAGCCATCCGCGGATCAACACGAGGTACTCGGAGTGCCGGGTGTCGTGGTGACCTCCCGGCCGGAAGCCGACGGCCTGCTCGTGACCGTGGGTGCTCCCGACCGCGTCGGATTGCTGGCCACGGTGGCCGGAGTTCTCGCGGCGCACCGGCTGGAGATTCGGTCGGCTCGAGTTGTGACCGTGGGTGACGCCGCAGCACAGGACTGGCATGTGCGTCCGTTCTTCGGCGAAGCCCCCGACCCGGGATTGATCGCGGACGATATTCGCCGTGTACTAGACGGGTCGACGCATCTCGACGACTGGCTTGCGCGTCGCGCGACTCCGGACCGCCGCGCAGATGTCGTCCCACCGCGGGTATTGGTCAGTCACGCGCCTGAGACCCACACGCGCCTGGAGGTGCGGGCCCACGACGAACCGGGTCTGCTTCACCGCATTGCGCGCATCATCTCCGACCATGGCTCTGTTATTCGTGGCGCCGTCGTGACGACGGCGGGTTCGGAGGCCGTGGACTCGTTCTTCGTGGTGGACTCGTGGGGGCGCCCCCTCGAACCCGACCAGGCGCAGATCCTCACCGCTGCGATCATCCGCGAATTGATGGCACCCCCGGACGGGACTTCCGCATGACACTCATTACGGTGAACGCGTGTTCGCATCCCTGTCCGACCGCCTGAGCAGCACCTTCCGTGGGCTGCGGGGGAAGGGGCGGCTCTCCGAGCAGGACATCGACGCGACCGTTCGCGAGATCCGCACGGCCCTCCTCGAGGCAGACGTCGCCCTGCCCGTGGTGCGCGAATTCACCGACGCGATCCGCGAACGCGCGCGGGGCGCGGAGGTTTCCGGTGCCCTGAATCCCGCCCAGCAGGTCGTGAAGATCGTCCACGAGCAGCTGGTGGAGATCCTCGGGGGAGACACGCGGCCACTGCGGATGGCGAAGACCTCTCCCACCGTGATCGTCCTCTCTGGACTCCAGGGATCGGGGAAGACCACCCTCGCGGGCAAGCTGGGAATGCACCTGCGGAGCCTGGGTCACGCCCCGCTCCTGGTGGCTGCGGACCTTCAGCGCCCCAACGCGGTCGATCAACTACGCATTGTCGGTGAGCAGGCAGGCGTAGCGGTCTTCGCGCCGGAACCGGGCAACGGCGTCGGTGATCCGGTACGTGTGGCTCGCGATGCGCGACGATATGCCTCGGAGAAGCTGCACGACGTGGTGATCGTCGACACAGCGGGGCGCCTCGCGGTCGACGAGGAACTGATGGCGGAGCTCTCGCAGGTGATCGCTGCCGTCGAGCCTGACGAAGTTCTCTTCGTTGTCGACGCCATGATCGGCCAGGATGCAGTGGCCACTGCGCGTGAGTTTGCCGATCGCGTGGGGTTCGATGGCGTTGTCCTCACCAAGCTCGATGGTGATGCCCGCGGTGGTGCAGCGCTGTCCATTCGTGGAGTGACCGGACGTCCGATTCTCTTCGCCTCCGTCGGCGAGAAGCTCGACGACTTCGAGGTCTTCCACCCAGACCGCATGGCCAACCGCATCCTCGATATGGGGGATGTGCTGACCCTGATCGAGCAGGCGGAGCGTGCTTTCGACGCCGAGCAGGCCGAACGCATGGCGCGCAAGGTGAGTCAAGGGGAGGACTTCACCCTCGAGGACTTCCTTGAGCAAATGCAGTCGATCAAGAAGATGGGTTCGCTCGGCAAGATCCTCGGGATGCTTCCGGGCATGGGGGAGATGAAGGCCCAGTTGGACAGTGTCGACGATCGTGAACTCGACAGGGTCTCGGCGATCATCCAGTCGATGACACCGGGCGAGCGACGCGACCCGAAGATTCTCAACGGTTCACGTCGGGCGCGCCTTGCGCGCGGCTCCGGAACTGCCGTCTCCGACGTCAATGGACTTATCGATCGGTTCGGGCAGGCCCAGAAGATGATGCGCCAGATGGGCGGGTCCGGCATGCCGGGAATGCCCGGTCTCCCGGGTGGAATGCCGGGGGGTGGCAAGAAGAGCAAAGGTCGGCAGGCAAAGCAGGGCAAGCCTGGCAAGGGGGCCAAGGGGCGGAGCGGGAACCCCGCCAAGCGCGCCCAGCAAGGCCAGGGCGGTGCGGAGGCCGTGGATACGGGGAGCCTTCCGCCGGACCTGAAGCGTCTCCTGCAGTAGGGCCGATGGCCACTCGGCGACCCCGTCTGGCAGACTTGCGTGGCACCCACCGACGACGGGCCCCTCTCACCCCCATCGGTACCCACGGTCTTCACCGTCGGCGCGTCCCCACGTGCTGACGGTGCGACCCACCCGATACCTCAGGAGACGTAGTTCGTGGCAGTCAAGATCAAGTTGAAGCGCCTGGGCAAGGTTCATGCGCCCCAGTACCGCATCGTGGTGGCAGATTCCCGTACCGCACGCAACGGTCGGGCGATCGAGGAAGTGGGCATTTACCAGCCCCTGGATAACCCGAGCGTCATCAAGGTCGACTCGGCGCGGGTGCAGTACTGGCTCGGCGTGGGGGCGCAACCGACAGAAGCGGTGACCGCCATCCTCAAGGTGACGGGTGACTGGCAGAAGTTCAAGGGTCTCCCCGGTGCCGACGGCACCCTGGAAGTCGCTCCCGAGAAGCCCAGCAAGATGCTCGCCTTCGAAGCCGCGGTGAAGTCGGCTGCGGATGCCCCCAAGACCCCGAAGAAGAAGCCGGCCGTCGTGGAGACGGTGGAAGAGGTCGCGGACAAGGTCGTCGAAGCGGTGGAAGAGGTCGTCGAGGCCGTCACGGACGCTAACGAGGAGGCCGTGCAGGCAGTCGAAGAAGCCGTCGAGCACGTGGTCGAAGACACGGCGAAAGAGCCCGCGGAGAAGAGCGACTGATGCTCGACGAGGCGCTGGGGCACCTGGTGCGTGGAATCGTCGACAATCCGGAAGACGTGCATGTCCGAGAGAAGAGCGGACGTCGAGGGACGAGTCTCAACGTGAGCGTCAACCCGGAGGACATGGGGCGCGTCATCGGCAGGAACGGTCGCACAGCTACCGCCCTACGTACCGTCATCGCGGCCGTCAACTCCGGCCGAGGCGTCCGGATCGACTTCCTCGACACCGCCGAACGGTAGACACCGTGCAGGTGGTGATCGGTCGCATAGGCCGTCCCCACGGGATCCGTGGCGAAGTCATGGTCGAACCGCGTACCGACGAACCCGACCTGCGCTTCGCCCCAGGTGCTGCCATGGTCGATGAAGGCGGTCGCACCCTGATCGTCGAAGGAAGCCACGTTCACTCCGGCCGTCTTCGCGTGAAGTTCCAGGGGGTGAGTGGCCGTGAGGGCGCAGAGGCACTTCGTGGACGCATCCTTCACATCGATCGGCCCGCGGACGCCCGGCCGTCGGATCCCGACGAGTTCTACGACTCAGAGTTGATCGGGATGCGTGTGCACCTGACCGACGGCGCAACGATCGGAGTGGTGCGAGAGGTGCTCCACCTCCCCGGCCAGGATGTTCTGGCAATCGATCGCGACGGGCGGGAGGTCCTCGTGCCCTTCGTCGCAGACTTCGTCCCCTCCATCGATGTCACGGCGCGCGAGATCACTCTGACGCCGCCGCCCGGTCTCCTGGATTCCTGATGCGCATCGACATCGTCACCGCATTCCCCGAGTATGTGCGTCCGCTGGAGCTTTCCCTGATCGGAAGGGCGCAGGACACCGGTCTTCTCGACATCCGAGTGCACGATGTGCGCACGTGGGCGAACGATCGGCACCGCACGGTCGACGATGCCCCGTATGGCGGTGGACCCGGCATGGTGATGCGGGCCGATGTGTGGGGGGAGGCCCTCGACGCGATTCGAGACTCCGGCGAGGGTGAGCCAATCCTCGTCATCCCCACGCCCTCGGGCACTCCCTTCCATCAGGACGCCGCGGCAACGCTCAGCCGTGCGCGGTGGATCGTCATCGCGTGCGGGCGGTACGAGGGGATCGATGCGCGCGTGGGCGAGCACTACCGAGGTCGAGAGGACTGGCGCGGTGTCCAGGAGATCTCGCTGGGTGACTACGTGGTCGCAGGCGGAGAGGTCGCGGCCCTCGTACTCGTCGAAGCCGTCGGTCGGCTCCTCCCGGGCGTGCTCGGTAATGAGGAGAGCGCACCTCAGGACTCTTTCGGCGAGGCCTGCGCGGGAATCCTGGAAGCTCCGACATACACCCGCCCGGAGGAGTGGAGGGGCTTGCGCGTTCCGGAGGTCCTCCTCAGCGGTCACCACGCACGTGTCACACGTTGGCGCAACGACGAGGCCCGACGCCGCACCGCGGAGATCCGACCCGGCCTGCTCGACCCCGGGCTGGGGTGAGATCCGAGCCCATGTGGCACACTTCTGTCCTGCCCACGGTCTGCCATCAGGGATCGGGCGCACACGAGACACACCCGGAGACCGCAGGCGTAGACGCCTGGAGGAAGAGACAGCCATGAAGACGCTCGACACCGTAGACGCCGCCTCGCTGAAGGCAGGGGTTCCCGATTTTCGACCCGGTGACACCGTCAAGGTCCACGTGAAGGTGGTGGAGGGCAACAAAACCCGCGTCCAGATCTTCCAGGGTCAGATCGTGGGCCGATCCGGTTCCGGTGTGAACGAGACGTTCACGGTCCGCAAGGTCTCGTACGGCGTCGGCGTCGAGCGCATCTTCCCGGTCCACACCCCGATCATCGAGAAGATCGAGATCGTCTCTCGCGGAGATGTCCGTCGCGCCAAGCTGTACTACCTCCGTGATCTCCGCGGCAAGGCCGCCAAGATTCGCGAGAAGCGCGAAAACATCAAGTCCGAGGAATAACCCTTGGCCGATGAACGTCGGCGACCATGGTGGGACCTTCCGGTCACCATCGCCGTGGCGATCGGAATCGTCCTTCTCGTCACCACATTCGTGGTGAAGCCCTTCTCGATTCCGTCGGGCTCCATGGAGAACACTCTCCAGGTTGGTGACCGCATCCTGGTCAACCGGTTGGTGTATCACACCCGGGCGATCGTCCGTGGAGATGTCGTCGTGTTCGATGGAACGGACTCGTTCGTCCCCGCATCCTCGGTGCCCGATCGGAATCTGATCCTCGGCGCATTGGCCTACGTGGCGCAGTCGTTCGGCCTGATGGCTCCCGACAACACCGACTTCGTCAAGAGGGTGATTGGAGTCGGGGGTGACCAGGTCACCTGTTGTGACGAATCCGGCCGCGTTCTGGTCAATGGCACGCCGCTCGAGGAGAGCGACTATCTCTTCCCGGGCGACTCGCCGAGCACACAACCCTTCGATGTCATCGTCCCACCGGGCATGCTCTGGGTCATGGGTGACCATCGATCGAATTCCTCCGACTCGCGCTTCCACCTGGGGGCACCTGGAGGCGGGTTCGTACCGGAGAGTCGAGTCGTGGGGCGGGCCATGAATGTACTCTGGCCGATCACGCGCATCGAGTCCATCGACATTCCGGCAACGTTCACGGGGATCCGCTGATGGCGGTCCCGGCACGCGATCCCGAGGAGCCGCGGATGACCTCCGATGCGCCGCTCTCGGACGATCCACGTGGCGGCAAGCATGCGGCGGCCACCCGGGAGTCCTCCCGTGGATGGCGGGCCGTCCGGGAATTCGTCCTGATCATCGTGATTGCTCTCGGGCTCTCCGCAGTGGTGCGCGCGTTCGTCGTACAGGCCTTCTATGTGCCCAGTGCGTCGATGGAGCAAACCCTGCTCGTGAATGACCGCATCATCGCTTCGCGAGTGACAACCGAGTTTTCCGGGGTGGCCCGCGGGGAGATCGTGGTCTTCAAGGATCCCGCCGCGTGGCTACCAGAACCTCCGCCTCCTGCCGGGGGACCACTGGGATGGGTCCAGCAGGCGCTCACCTTTGTGGGGGTCCTCCCCAGTGATTCGGGAAAGGATCTGGTGAAGCGCGTGATCGGGATCGGTGGTGATCGGGTCGCCTGTTGCGACTCACAGGGACGGATCGTCGTGAATGGCGTCCCACTCGACGAGCAGTACTTCGTCGGCCCGACGGACCAGGTCCTCTTCGACGTCGACGTCCCTGAGGATTCCGTGTTCGTCATGGGAGATAACCGCGGCGATTCCCGCGACTCACGCTTTCATCTGGACGAGAACAACGGGTCGGTTCCCGTCGATAACGTCGTTGGCCGCGTAGTGGTGGTCATGTGGCCATTCGATCGCCTGGGTATCGAGAGGATCCCCGAGATTTTCGGGAACCCTGCCCTCGACATGCGGTGATGGCGGCGCCGACTCTGCGTCGTGAGCGCCAGTTGCTGCGTGCGGGCGCCACCCGGATCGCCTGCATCGATGAGGTTGGGCGCGGTGCGCTTGCCGGTCCTGTGACCGTCGGGGTCGTGATCGTGACACGTGCGTGTGGGAAACCACCGGGGGGCGTCCGGGACAGCAAGGCCTTGACAGGGGCCATGCGGGAGCGTCTCAGGCCGCAGATTGAGGCATGGGCCCCCGGATTCGCGATCGGACACGCGTCACCCCAGGAGATCGACCGCGAGGGAATCGTGGTGGCCATGCGCATCGCTGCTGTCCGGGCCCTGGCTGCCGTGGAGATCGAGCCGGACGCGGTTCTCTTGGATGGTTCCCATGATTACCTGAGTGACTCCCGGCAGCGGACGCTCTTCGAGGAAGCCAGCTACCGCCGGATGCCGCCTGTGACGACCGTGGTTCGGGGAGATCAATCGTGTGCGGGCATCGCCTGCGCAAGCATCCTTGCGAAGTGCGCACGTGATGACCTCATGCGCGACTTGGCAGCAGACTTCCGAGCGTACGAATGGGATCGAAACAAGGGCTATGGGAGCGTGACGCATCTAGGTGCGATTGCCGCACACGGACTCACACCGCACCATCGCGCAAGCTGGCGCATCGCCACAACCCTGTGAATGATCCACAGGTGACTATCCCCAGCGCTACGTAGCGCCCTTGTTCTGCGCTCGCGCCCCCAGCACAGTCATGGGGTGACGAAACATTCGACATCTCCACCGCTAGCACCCAAGGATGCCCTCGGCGCTCACGGCGAGGGGCTCGCCGCGGAATACCTCAGGGGCCAAGGCATGGTCATCCTCCATCGGAATTGGCGATGTGATGCCGGTGAGATCGACCTGGTTGCCCGTGACGGCGACGCCCTGGTCATCTGCGAGGTGAAAACCCGCCGATCCCTATCGCACGGAACTCCGCTCGAAGCCGTGGGGCGCCGCAAAATGGGGAAGTTGCGCCACCTGGCCTTGCGCTACCTGACCGAACAGCGCATCGGTCCGCGCATCATCCGCTTCGACGTCGTCGGAGTGATCCAACCGTGGGACGGACCACCCGTCGTTCAGCACGTGCGAAACGTGTGACATGGGACTCGCACGTGTGTGTGGTGCGGTTCTCGACGGCGTTCGCGGTGTTCCCATCGACATCGAGGTCCACGTGGGTCCCGGGTTGCCGTCGGTCGGCATCGTGGGTTTACCGGGCGCATCCGTGAATGAAGCCCGATGGAGGATTCGCAGTGCACTTCAGAATTCCGGTCACTCGTGGCCCGACTCGCGGGTGACCGTCAGCCTCGCTCCGTCCGAGTTGCCAAAACACGGTGCAGGCCTCGACCTCCCGATGGCCCTCGCAATCCTCGCCTCCTCAGGCCGGATCTCGGGAGATGCACTCACGGGGGTGGGGCTGATCGGGGAACTCGCCCTCGATGGCGGCGTGCGGCCGGTGCGCGGCGCCCTCGCACTGGCCCTCGGTCTCATCGATCGCGGTTGTCGAAGCGTCTTCGTTCCCTCGCGCAATGCGGTGGAATGTGGAGTACTCACCAGTGTCGACGTCTTCGCCGTGGAGTCCCTCGGACACGCGCTGCGCATGATTGCGGGGGAAGGTGAACGAATTCGGGTGGACGTCGCGCCCGACGACCTTCCCCACGCCGATCTCGACCTCGGTGACGTGCAGGGTCAGTCGCAGGCCCGATGGGCACTGGAGATCGCCGCGGCAGGTGGTCACCACCTCCTGCTCATGGGGAATCCCGGTGTCGGCAAGACGATGCTGGCCGAGCGACTGCCCGGGGTACTTCCCGATCTCGATGACCAGGCATCTCGCGAGGTGACGGCGATTCACTCCGTCGCGGGACTCACCCACGACCGCATGGTTCATCGACCCCCGTTCCAAGCGCCGCACTGCAGCGCCTCCTCAGCCGCGGTCCTCGGTTCGGTTCGCCGATCCGGGGTGGTGCCGGGCGCCGTGACCCTGGCCCACCGAGGAGTGCTGTTCCTGGACGAGGCACCTGAGTTCCACCGCGATGTCCTGGAAGGACTGAGGCAACCCTTGGAGTCCCGCACGATCGCAATTCATCGGGCGGGGTGGCTTGGATCGCTCCCCGCGGACGTGCAGCTGGTTCTCGCCGCGAATCCATGCCCCTGCGGCCATTACAACGAGGCCATCACGGACAGTTGCCCGTGTTCATCCGATCGGATCCGGGCCTATCAATCCCGAATCTCGGGCCCGGTCCGCAGCCGCCTGGATATCGGGGTGAACATGCATGCCCTCGGCGCAGCATCACTCGGATCAGAGGACACGGGTGGTGTACGCGAGCGCGTGCTGGGGGCGCGGGCGCGCGCCGCCGATCGCCTCGACGAATTCGGAGTCTCCCTTAACTGCCGAGCCCCAGGGAGGGTCCTGACCGGTGAGTTGAGTGTGCATTCTTCGGCGCAGAGCGCGGTCGCCCAACTCGCGGATCGCGGGATGCGTGGACTCCATCGGTGCCTTCGGGTCGCGTGGACCATCGCCGATCTGCGGGAACACGAGCGTCCCACCTATGAGGACGTCCAGGAAGCAATCGACTTCTACCGCACCGCACAACACGTGGGCGCGCTGTGAAGGAGTCTGCGGTCGATCACTGGTGTGGTGACCCTCGCCGGGCGTTCTTCGCGCTGGCCCACCTCTGCGACCCCGCCGACGCACTCATCGACAGTCTCTGCGCCCGTCACGGAGCGCCGCTGGCGCTTGCTCGGTTGCTCGGCGGAGCAATTCCGAATCGCGACCGTGAGGTGTACGCACTCCGATGGAAGCGGTGCGAACTCGAGTATGAGCACGACCGAGCAGAGGAACTCGGTGTCCGGTGGCTCGTGTGCGGCGACCCTGAATGGCCCGCAGGGCTGTCCGACGTCGGGGTCGTGGCTCCGCACGTTCTCTGGGTGCGTGGGTGCGCAGATCTCGCCCGGGTGTGCGAGCTGTCACTCGCTGTCGTGGGGGCGCGAGCCTGCACCCATTACGGAGCGGATGTGGCGCGGGCCTGGGCTGTAGAACTCGCCTCGTCGGGGGTGACGATCGTGTCCGGGGGAGCCTTCGGAATCGATGCGGCGGCGCACCGCGGCGCCCTGTCTGCGGGTGGCACGATCCTGGTCACCGCCGGAGGTGTCGACGTGCCCTATCCGCGCGCACATGAGGGCCTCTTCGATTCCGTGTCCGCGCGCGGCTGTGTGGTCTCGGAAAGCCCGCTCGGATCCACCGTTCGACGGGCGCGCTTCCTCACGCGCAATCGGCTGATCGCTGCGATGACGCGCGCCACCCTGGTGGTGGAGGCAACCCACCGGTCCGGTTCCTTGAGTACTGCGCGCCACGCTGCTGAATTGGGGCGCCCGGTGTTGGCCGTCCCGGGTCCGGTCACCTCGGCGCTGGCCCACGGCTGTCATAGCCTCGTGGTCGAGCGTCGTGCAGAACTCGTCACTGGCGTGCGGGATGTCTTGTCCTTCCTCGTGGCCGGTGATGATCCGCGTTCGAGCCCCGGGAGTGTGCGTCTCTCACCATCGCAGCGGACTCTGCTCGACTCCCTGCCGGGGTCCGGCGGGGCGAGCATCGACGATCTCGTGGCCGCCAGCGGCCTATCGCGGCCGAGGGTGGAACGGACTATTCGGGAGCTGAGCGCCATGGCGCGGATCCTTGGCGACGACACCACCTGGTCACGGCGCACGGGGTGACTTGACGACCACACGCGGCCGGAGGAAATCGAGTGGATTCCGATAGCGACCATCGACACGCACGCCCAGGTGCAGGCACGTGCAGGTGCCGTGGTGGGCACCGAGTCGCCCGATGCCATCGCCGGCCTGCACCTCGGTGTCCACGGCGAGCGAGGCGTGGACCGGCTGATAGCTGCTCGACACCGGCCCGTTCCTAATGGTGATGGTTGGCACCCCTGCGACCACCCCTGCGAAGCGAATCGAGCCCCCGTGTGCGGCTCGTATGAGGCTCCCGGCCTCGGCCTCGATGTCGATGCCCCGGTGCCCGGCTCCGAACTCGTGGACAGGGGGCTGGAAGTCAGTGACGACGGGGCCGGCCACCGGCCAGAGCCACACCATGGCGGACAGGAGTGCTGCGGACATCATGGGCGGAACAGTGCCCGGAACTCGCGGTGGGCCGGGCGCGCCTCAGGTCCGAGGGGGCGGGTGGTACGCCCTGTGGAGGGGATCGGGATCGACGCCGTAGACTTAGGGCGCCCCTTCGGGGGTGCAGCACACATTTCGCGTGGCCCGAGCCGGAAGGCCTGGACGCCCCAGCGGTCCTCCTCGGAGGTGCGGGCGACAGGGGTCACCAGGGATCGTCCCGCCGGGACGATCGTCAACCGTAGCCCTGCTCCGGCAGGGCCACACGGGCGTGAGCCCGAGGGAGTTCGTCATGGCTGTCGTCACCATGCGCCAGTTGCTCGAGAGCGGTGTCCACTTCGGCCACCAGACCCGACGCTGGAATCCGAAGATGAAGCGTTTCATCTTCACCGAACGCAATGGCATCTACATTATCGATCTACAGCAGTCGCTGTCCTACATCGATCGCGCCTACGAGTACGTCAAGGAGACCGTCGCCCACGGCGGCACCATCATGTTCGTGGGAACCAAGAAGCAAGGGCAGGAGGCCATCGCCGAGCAGGCAGCTCGCGTCGGTATGCCCTACGTCAACCAGCGGTGGCTCGGCGGACTGCTGACCAACTTCAGCACGGTGCACAAGCGTCTGCAGCGGCTGAAGGAACTGGAAGAGATCAACTTCGACGATGTCTCCGGATCCGGCATGACCAAGAAGGAATTGCTGATGATGCGACGGGAGAAGGAGAAGCTCGAGCGCACCCTCGGCGGTATCCGCGACATGGCCAAGATCCCCTCGGCAATTTGGGTGGTGGACACCAAGAAGGAGCACATCGCTGTCGGCGAAGCACGCAAGTTGGGAATTCCGGTCATCGCGGTGCTGGACACGAATTGCGATCCCGACGAAGTCGATTTCCCGATTCCCGGGAATGACGACGCGATCCGATCCGTCGCTCTCCTCACCCGGGTGATTGCGGACGCTGTGGCGGAGGGCCTGATTGCTCGAGCCTGGGTTGCCACGGGCACCGTCGCCGAGGAACCGCTCGCCGAGTGGGAGCGTGAGTTGCTGACTGGCAGCGCGGCCGTGGAGTCCACGGACGAGACCCCTCAGGAGTAAGCCAACAGGTGGGCGCACCGCGCCCGATCGGAAAGGCTGGACATGACAACCATCAGCGCGGCTGACGTGAAGCGCCTGCGTGATATCACCTCTGCGGGGATGATGGAATGCAAGAAGGCGCTCGAGGAGAGTGGTGGTGACTTCGACAAGGCTGTCGAGATCCTCCGAATCTCCGGCGCGGCGAAGGCGGCCAAGCGTGGCGCCGAGCGCACCGCGTCGAACGGTCTCGTCGCTGCCGACGGCAATGCACTCATCGAGCTGCTCTGCGAGACGGACTTCGTCGCCAAGAGCGAGGATTTCCAGGCCTTTGCGGGTGCGATCGCGGCGGTGGCGAGTAGTGGACAGATCGGGGATCCCGAGGTCCTGCTGGCTGCGAGCCTGCCGAGCGGACGGACCGTCGCCGAGGGGATCTCGGATCTCGCGGGTGTGATCGGGGAGAAGTTGGAGTTGGGTCGTGTCGCAGTGGTACCCGCGCCATCGACGGTGTACCTACACCGACGCGCCTCGGACCTGCCGCCCCAGGTCGGCGTGCTTGTCTCTTACTCCGGTGACGAGGAGGTAGCCCGCGGGACCGCGATGCAGATCGCAGCGATGCGGCCGCACTACCTCACCCGCGATGAGGTACCCGCCGAGACCGTGGAGAACGAGCGCAGGATTGCCGAAGCCACGGCGAAGGAGGAGGGCAAGCCGGAAGCGGCTCTGCCCAAGATCGTCGAAGGTCGGGTGAACTCATTCTTCCGCGACACGGTCCTCCTCGAGCAAGCGAGTGTGGTCGACAACAAGAAGACCGTGGCTCAGGTCCTGGCTGATGCCGGTACCCAGATCATGGCCTTCGCCCGCTTCGAACCCGGCCAGGCCTGAGCACGGCCATGAAACCCGGGTCGATCCAGCCGACGCTCGAAGGCACCATCGACACCTGGCCGGCCGTCCCCGAGGGTGGCTGGAGACGAGTCCTGCTCAAACTCAGCGGTGAGGCGTTCGCCGGTGGTGGGGGACTCGGGGTCGACCCCGATGTGGTCGCGTCCATCGCACGGCAGATTGCCGGTGTCGTCCGCACGGGCACGCAGGTGGCAGTCGTGATCGGCGGGGGTAACTACTTCCGCGGAGCCCAACTGTCCGATCGGGGAATGGACCGGGCGCGTGCTGACTACATGGGCATGTTGGGAACCGTGATGAACTGTCTCGCCCTCCAGGACTTCTGTGAGAAGGCGGGGGTGGAGACGCGGGTGCAAACCGCGATCGCCATGGGACAGGTTGCCGAGCCCTACATTCCGCGCCGTGCCATCCGCCACTTGGAAAAGGGGCGCGTGGTCATATTCGGCGCGGGACTCGGACAGCCGTACTTCTCTACGGATACCACGGCGGCGCAGCGGGCGCTTGAAGTCGGGGCGGAAGTCGTCCTCATGGCGAAGGCCGTCGATGGCGTCTACGACGCAGACCCGCGAACCCATCCGGATGCACGGAAGTTCGACGTCCTCACCCCCTCCGAGGTGCTTCAACGTAACCTGAAGGTGGCGGACGCAACGGCGATCTCCCTGTGCCAGGACAACGGTCTTCCCATCGTGGTCTTCAACCTTCTCGTGGAAGGCAATATCGCGCGAGCGGTGCGAGGCGAACGCATCGGAACGTTAATCTCCCAATAGCGCTCGTGAAGGGACCCAGGCTATGAGCGAAGAAATCGATCTGACGTTGCTTGAGGCAACGGAGAAAATGGATAAGGCAATCGAAGTTGCCCGGGAGGATTTCGCCACGATCCGGACCGGACGCGCGAACCCTGCCATGTTCACCAAGATTCTGGTCGACTACTACGGGACGCCGACACCGATCAATCAGCTTGCCTCGTTCCAGACCCCCGAGGCCCGGATGATCATCATCACGCCGTACGACAAGGGCGCGTCATCAGGCATAGAGAAGGCACTTCGTGAGAGTGACCTGGGAATCAATCCCACCACCGATGGGGCCATTATCCGAGTCGTCCTCCCGCAGTTGACCGAAGAGCGACGAAAGGAGTACATCAAGGTTGCCCGCACGAAGGCCGAGGACTCACGGATCTCCATTCGGAACATCCGTCGCCATGCCAAGGACACCCTGGATCGACTCCAGAAGGACGGCGAGGCAGGCGAAGACGATGTTCGTCGCGCTGAAAAGGCCCTCGACGACCTGACCCATAAGCACGTCGAGCACGTTGACGAAATCCTGAAGCACAAAGAAGCAGAACTACTCGAGGTCTGAAGTGACGGACACCAGTTCCGGCTCGCGCGCGGGGCGGAATCTCCCGGCGGCCATCGCCTCGAGTCTCGTGCTGGGTGCGCTTGTCCTGGTGAGCCTCTTCACTCAGAAGTGGCTTTTCGTCGTGGTCGTCGTCGCGGCGCTCGTCATCGCGAGTCGGGAACTGATTAGCGCCTTCCAGGGCGCGGGCATCCGCATCGCGCGCACACCCGTCTATGCCGCCGCGGTGATCCTGCCGTCGGTCGCATACATCTGGGGTACGACGCTGCAATTGGTCGTCCTGGGTGTTTCGGTCCTGCTGTCCATGCTGTGGCGAATCCGCAGGGGATTCGAGGGCTACGTCAAGGACACCGCGGCAACGATCTTCACCATCGTCTACCTGCCTTTCATGGCCGGATTCCTCATGCTGACTCTCGCCGCAGACGACGGTCCCGTGCGCGTCGTCGTGTTCATCCTGCTCACGATGGGAAATGATGTTGGCGGATACGCGGTAGGTGTCCTCTTGGGACGTCACCCCATCGCCAAGGACATCAGCCCGAAGAAGTCGTGGGAGGGGCTGGCGGGTTCCTTCGTGGTCCAGGCGGTTGTGGGCGCACTCACGTTCACCTACCTGCTCGACGCAGCGTGGTGGCAAGGCGTCATCGTCGGTTTGGCTCTGACGGTCACGGCCACCGCCGGCGACTTCGCCGAGAGCGCCTTAAAGCGCGACCTGGGCGTCAAGGACATGGGGAGCCTGCTGCCCGGCCATGGAGGCATGATGGATCGACTTGATTCCCTCGTGCCCAACGCCTTCGCGTCCTGGGCCTTGTTCACCCTGTTCCTGGGATCTGGCATCTCCTCATGAGCATCACCCTGGAGGCCCCATCGCGCGGGCGCCCCCCGGAGCACTTCTTGGACCGGGATTCCGCGGGTCGACGCACGTTGGTCGAGGAGCGAGGGCTTCCCGGTTATCGAGCGGACCAGGCATCGCGACATCTGCTCGGTCGATACGAGTTCGATCCGGACACCTGGACCGACTTCTCCGCGGGTGACCGGGAGACCATGCGCGCACTCCTTCCGGATCTGTTGACCCCCATCCGGACCCTCGAATGCGACGACGGAACCACGGTGAAGACCCTGTTCCGGCTCCACGACGGATCACTGGTGGAGTCGGTGCTGATGCGCTACCGCGATCGCACAACGATGTGCATCTCCTCTCAGGCGGGTTGCGGGATGAACTGTCCGTTCTGCGCCACCGGCCAAGCGGGTTTGACAAGGAACCTCTCGACGGCCGAGATCGTCGGGCAGGTCCTCGCCGGTGCACGTGCGTTGTCCATGGGCGAGGTGTCCGGGGGTCCGGGTCGGGTCAGCAACGTCGTATTCATGGGAATGGGCGAGCCGCTCGCGAACTACTCCGCCGTCGTGGGCGCCCTCCACCGTCTCGTGGATCCCGTCCCCGCTGGCATGGGCATCAGTGCACGGGGGATCACCGTCTCCACGGTGGGCTTGGTTCCCCGCATCCATCAGTTGGTCACCGAAGGCCTTCCGGTCACCCTCGCCGTCTCGCTCCATGCGCCCGACGATGCGTTGCGTGACACACTGGTGCCGATCAACACCCGCTGGCCCGTGCGGGAGGTGCTCGCCGCGGCATGGGACTACGCAGAGATCACCGGACGCCGCATCAGCATCGAGTACGCGCTCATCCGCGATGTCAATGATCAGCCGGATCGGGCCGCTGCACTCGCCGATCTCCTGGCAGGACACCTCGTTCACGTCAACGTCATCCCACTCAATCCGACCCCCGGATCGGCATGGACGGCGTCGACCCCGGAGCGTGAACGTGAATTCGTCCGCATCGTCCGAGATCGCGGCGTGGCCATCACCGTGCGCGATACCCGCGGCAGGGAAATCGACGGAGCCTGCGGCCAGCTCGCCGCCCTGGCCTAGCCCTGCCGGGATTCGATGACCGCGCTCACCGCGGTGATGGTGTTCTGGCGATGGACGTTGTGCCATCGGACAGTTCCGCCGATGTCTCCGCGACGCAACGCCTCGAGAATCTCGACGTGTTCGTCATGAATGCGATCGCGGTTGGGCGGGGATGTGAAGTAGACCGAGCGGTACGCCTCTGTCGCATCCCACAACTGGCGGATCAGCCTGACCAACCGCGGCATGCCACTGAACTCGAAGAGCGCGAAGTGGAAGCGTCGATTGGCCTCGGAGATGGCTCGCACATCATCGTCGCGGATCGCGTGGTCGACCCCGGCCATGAGGTCGCTTAGTGCATCGCAGTCCTCAGGAGTCAGCATGGGTACGGCGTGTTCGAGGGCCTCTGTCTCGAGGATCTCCCGCAACCGATACACCTCCAGTAGATCATCGGTGCTCAAGCGCGTGACGAAATAGCCACGGTGCGGGTGGTAGGTCACATGCCCCTCGGCCTCAAGGATCTTGAGAGCTTCGCGCAGGGGGACCCGGCTGACCCCGAGTCGCTCGGCAAGGCTCTCCTGCACGAGTTGCTCACCGGGGTCGAAGCGACCGGTGATCAGATCGGTGCGTAGTGCGCGGAGGACTGCTTCCTGGGCGGTCGTCATGTCTTAGGCGTCCAAACCGAATCGCTCGACGACGGAATCAGTATCCGCCCCGAGGTGCGGGGGGCGACGACGGTAGCTGGCGGGGCTGCGCGACAGATGGAACGGGGGCGAGACGTGTGCGACCGGATCTGAGGCGTCGAGCGCGGTGGGTTGGGGCGTGAGCCCTAGGCGACGGGCTAGCTCGAGTCCCTGGGGGATGTCGTTGATCGGTCCGCAGGGAATGCCCGCCTCGGTGAGCAGGTCATTCCACCGATCCGCGGGAGCGTGCTGGAGCACACCGGTGATGCCCTCCCGGAGTTCGTCACGATGGGCAACGCGGTCCGTGTTGGTGCGGAACCGCGGGTCGGCGGCCCACGCTGGGTGCTCGAGAACTGCGCAGAGGACGGCGAACTGCTGGTCGTTACCCACGGCGATCACGATCGGCCTGTCCCCCGTGGGATACACCTCGTAGGGGGCGATCGACGGATGGGCATTGCCCATGAGTCCCGGAGTGATCCCAGCGCCGAGGACCGAGGATGCTTGATTCACGAGTGCGCTCAAGGCACTGCCGAGAAGGTTGACCTCGACATGTTGGCCCAGACCCGAGGAGTCGCGCTCGTGAAGTGCGGCGAGGATGGCCACGCATGCGTGGAGTCCGGTTACCACGTCCACCACCGCGACACCGACCTTTGTGGGCTCCTCATCCCCGGTAATGCTCATCAGGCCGCTAGCGGCTTGCACGAGCAGGTCGTACCCCGGCAACGCCGCACCGGCACCGGCGCCGAAACCACTGATCGAGCAGTAGATCACCCGAGGGTTGCGAGTGGCGACCGTTGCGTAATCGAGATCGAAGCGGGCGAGGGATCCAGCTTTGAAGTTCTCGACAACGACGTCGGCGCCATCGATGAGCCGCTGGACGCGCTCCCGATCGACTGGATCGTCGAGGTCTGCTGTGAGGGATTCCTTGTTCCGATTGACGCTATGGAAGTACGTGGAGATTCCATCGTCCGCGAAGGGTGGACCCCACCCGCGGGTGTCATCGCCCGTGTCCGATCTCTCGACCTTGATGACCGTGGCTCCGAGATCGGCGAGGAGCATCGTGCAGTAGGGCCCTGCGAGGACTCTGGAGAGGTCCGCGACGATGAGACCCTCGAGTGGGCCCGGCATCAGCGGAATGCGGCGATTCCCGTCAGGGCCTCACCGATCACCAGAGTATGCATCTCGTTGGTCCCCTCGTAGGTGTAGACCGATTCGAGGTTGTTCATGTGGCGGATGATCGGATACTCGAGTGTGATGCCGTTGCCACCGAGGATCCCGCGGGTCTCGCGTGCGATTTCGAGCGCGATTCGTGCATTGTTCATCTTGCCAACGGAGACCTGTTCGGGGCGGAGCGTGCCGGCCTCCTTGAGGCGACCGAGGTGGATCGCGAGCAGCATCGCGTTTCCGAGGTCGACGCTCATATCCGCAAGTTTGCGCTGGGTCAGTTGGTAGGCCGCGATGGGCTTGCCAAACTGCTCGCGATCGATGGCGTAGTCGATGGCCGTCTCGAGGCAGTCACGTCCCGCGCCGACCGTTCCGAAGATGATGCCGAACCGTGCCTCGTTCAGGCAACTGAGCGGGCCGCGAAGCCCCACGACGCCCGGGAGGACGGCATCGGCCGGGAGTCGTACGTTGTCGAAGACGAGCTCTGCGGTTACCGAGGCGCGAAGCGACATCTTGTGCTTCACGTCGTTGGCGGTGAATCCGGGTAGGTCCGTGGGCACGATGAAGCCGCGGATCCCGTCGTCGGTCTGTGCCCAGACGATGGCGAGGTCGGCGACAGTTCCGTTGGTGATCCACATCTTCGAGCCGTTGAGCAGCCAATCGTCGCCATCGCGCTTGGCCGAGCTGCGCATGCCGGAGGGATTCGAACCGTAGTCCGCCTCGGTGAGACCGAAACACCCGATGAGGTCACCGGCAGCCATACCCGGAAGCCATGCGTTCTTCTGCTCCTCGGATCCAAATGCGTGGATGGCGTACATCGCCAGAGAGCCCTGCACGCTGACCATCGAGCGGATACCGGAGTCTCCGGCCTCCAGTTCGAGATCGGCCAGTCCATAGGGGACGGCGGACATTCCGGCGCAGCCGTAGCCCTCGAGGTGCATCCCCATGAGTCCGAGCGCACCGCACTCCTTGGCCAGGTCACGTGCCGGGAGATGGCCCTTCTCGAACCATTCCGCCACGTTCGGCCGGATAGTGCTGTCGACGAAGGTGCGCACGACGTCGCGGATCGCCTTCTCCTCTTCGGAGAGGAGGGAGTCGATGTTGTAGAGAGCGAATGGGTGCTGTGGGGACTTGCTCATCGGACCTCCGGGCTCAGGATTGGATCCAATCGTAGTGTCATCCGCCGAGTAGGCGCGTCACGATCGATGCCGAGAGGGGGGTCCTCCCGCGTCTCTCCTCGGCCGAGTCTGCGCGGGACATGACCTGGAGCCCGGCGTTGACGCCGAGCCAGCGGAGGGGCTCGGGCTCCCATCGGGGGGATCGGTGCCCTACCCACGGGAGGTGTGTGCGTGGGGAGTCGACCCCGACGATCAGGTCGGCGAGGGTGCGACCACCGAGGAAGGAGGTCGTGACGCCGTCTCCCACGTACCCGCCACTCCACCCGAGTCCGGTCCCGTGATCGACGCCGCAGCTCGGCCACCAATCGCGCGCCACTCCGAGGGGACCACCCCACGTATGCGTGACGCGGTAGTCCGCGAGGACCGGGAAGAGATCGAGCAGGGTGGCCCACAGTGCCCGATGGATCCTCGGGTCGCGGTCGTTGTCCGGATCGATGTCCGAGCCGAAGTGGTACGGCGCGCCACGCCCTCCAAAGGCGATGCGATCATCGGCGGTGCGCTGTCCGTAGATGATCAGGTGTCGACCATCGGAGAACGTAGCTCGATCTGCGAGGCCGATCTCGTCCCAGACCTGCGCGGGGAGCGGTTCCGTCGCCAGCATGAGCGAGTAGATAGGGGCCAATGTGCGACGCAAGCCGCCTAGGCGCGCCGTGTACCCCTCCGTGGCACGGATCACGTAGCGCGCGCGGATCGTCCGATCATCCGTACGCACCGCGCCGGATTCGATGCGGTGGACTGGAGTGTGCTCGACGAGGGTGGCTCCTCGTTCCACGACCGTGCGTGCGAGCAATCGGACGAGTCGAGCAGGATGCAGCGCAGCACAGTGGGGGGTGTACGTCGCGGACAGGAGATCCGTGGGGCGCATGATCGCGCTGGCCTGCGCGCGGTCAAGGAAGGTGGGCGCGTCGAGTCCCCAGGCGGCAGCGTGTGCGACTTCCTCGTGCGCACGGTTCACCTGTAGGGGGGTACGCGCCGCAACGATGGTGCCACCGTGCGCCCAATCGATGTTCCATCCCTCCGCGGCGGCTGTGCTTCCGAGGTCGGTGACCGAATCGATCATCGTCGTCGTTGTGGCGAGCGCGGCCTCCGTACCGTTGATGCGCGCGATGGCCTCACGCTCCACGGGAAACAGGGCGGACGCCCACCCCCCGTTGCGGCCGCTCGCGCCGAAGCCGGCCACGTGGGCATCGACAAGGACGATGCGCAGGCCGGGATCAAGCCGCTGCAGGTGGTACGCGGTCCAGAGTCCGGTGTACCCGGCGCCGACGATCGCGACGTCGGCATCGACGTCAGACACCAGAGGCCCGCCCAGGGGAGCGCGTAGTTCCTCGGGTAGGGAGTCCCACCAGAACGAGATATTCGCGGGATTCACGGCTTCCCCGGTGGAGTCCAGGACGCGATGTAGTTGGGAGACGGAGTACCGACGGGCGTCGCGTCGTCTGCCCTGGGTGCTCCCCACCGGGACTCGATCGGAACAACGCCAGCCCACAGGGCGGAAATGCGCGGATCGGCGTGATCTTCGTCGGTGTCGAGGGGCTCCCCGTCGGAGATTTTCACGGCTATCTCATCGAGTGGAAACGCTATGGTGAGGGTTGCCTTGAGTTCCTGCGGTGCGGGATGGCGTGCGTCGGCATAGCGCCCAGGAAGCATGTGCTCGGACATGACTCTGAGCGCCTCGTCGACCTCATCGTCGGGGAGTTCGATGGCCGATCCGAAGGCGGTCACGCTGCGGTAATGCATGCTGGACTCGAAGAGACTGCGGGCGAGCACTACGCCATCGAGCAGCGTCACGTTCACGACTGCCGGAACCCCGGATGCCAGGGCACGCATCGTGCGTGAGGCCCGGGACCCATGCATGAGGAGCCGGTCCTGATCGCGGGCGTAGGCGAGGGGGGTGAGCACGGGACCGTCGTCGCCCTGGTGGGCGACGTGTGCGAGCAGGCCTGCGTCCAGGATGGCGTAGGCGGTAGCTCGATTGGGCACCGCCTTCTCCGGGAGGCGGTGGATGGTCGTGCGCCGCGTCGACCCGGGCGGCGTTAGAGGATCGCCCATGCCTCGGTCAGGGTCTGGCGCAGAACCTGCTCGATTTCGTCGAATTCCTTTTGGCCGATGATGAGCGCGGGCGCGAGTTGCACCACGGGATCACCTCTGTCGTCGGCCCGGCAGTACAGGCCGTTGTCGAACAAGGCTTTGGACAAGAAGCCGCGAAGCAGCCGTTCCGCCTCGTCATCGGTGAACGTCTCCCGGGTCACCTTGTCCTTGACCAACTCGATTCCGTAGAAGTAACCGGCGCCCCGCACATCGCCCACGATCGGCAGGTCACGCAACTTCTCGAGTGTTGAGCGGAAAGCACCTTCGTTCTCCAGGACGTGCTGATTAATCCCTTCGCGTTCGAAGATGTCGAGATTCGCCATGGCAACGGCTGCACTGACCGGATGCCCACCCCAGGTATAGCCGTGGAGGAATGCGTTCGAGCCCATGGTGAAGGGCTCGAACAATCGGTCACTTGCGATCATCGCTCCCAGGGGGGAGTAACCGGAGGTCATGCCCTTGGCGCACGTGATCATGTCGGGAACCACCCCGAACCGGTTCATCGCGAACATGTCGCCGATGCGCCCGAACGCTGTGATCGTTTCGTCGGCAACGAAGAGGACGTCGTACTGGTCGCAGATCTCTCGCACTCGCTCGAGGTAACCCGGGGGCGGTGGGAAGCAGCCGCCGGAGTTCTGGACGGGCTCCAGAAAGACTGCCGCGACGCTCTCGGGCCCCTCGAACTCGATGGCCTCCGCGATTCGGTTCGCCGCCCACAATCCGAAGGCCTTCTCGTCGTACCGGTACTCCTCTGGCGCGCGATAGAAATTCGTGTTGGGGACTTTGACGCCGCCGGGAACGAGTGGTTCAAACGGAATCTTCGCCGGCGGGATACCGGTGATGCTCAGTGCTCCTTGCGGGGTTCCGTGGTACGCAATCGAGCGACTGATCACCTTGTGCTTGGTGGGCTTGCCGGTCATCTTGAAGTATTGCTTCGCCAATTTCCAGGCGGTTTCGACCGCCTCGCCGCCACCCGAGGTGAAGAAGACCCGGTTGAGATCACCGGGGGCGTAAGCGGCCAAGCGCTCGGCGAGCTCGATGGCGCGCGGGTGGGCGTAGGACCAGATGGGGAAGAAGGCCAGTTCCTCAGCTTGGGCGGCAGCGGCGGCCGCAAGCTCCTTGCGACCGTGGCCTACTTGGACGACAAAGAGCCCGGCGAGGCCATCGATGTAGCGGCGACCCTGGTCGTCCCAGATGTAGCAGCCGTCTCCCTTGACGATGACAGGCACATGCCCGCCGTCGTAGTACGCGGAATGACGGGTGAAGTGCATCCAGAGGTGATCACGGGCACGTGCCGCGAGGGTGTCCGGTCCAGATTCCGTCACGAACTGCGGTGTCGTTGTCATCGTGTTCCCCATGCGTAGAACTGCTTGCGCAGTTTGAGATAGACGAATGTCTCGGTGGTGCGAACTCCCGGGATGCCGCGAATCGACTGGTTGACGACCCGAAGTAAGTGGTCATCGTCCTCAGCAGTCACCTCGGCGAGGATGTCGAAGGATCCGGCGCAGATCACCAGGTAATCGACTTCGGGCAGCAACTCCATCGCCGTGGCCACCGGATCGATGTCCCCATCGACCCTGATCCCGACCATGGCTGCGCGGGGGAAGCCCACCTGCATCGGGTCGGTGACGGCGACAATCTGGAGGATCCCGGCGTCCTGGAGGCGCCCCACGCGCTGGCGGACAGCCGCCTCGGAGAGACCGACGGCCTTCCCGATCGACGCATAGGGGCGGCGGCCGTCCTGCTGGAGCTGCTCGATGATCGCCCGGGAGACGTCGTCGAGGACGGCGGGGCGGGTGGCCATGGCCCTATCCTGCCGAGAGGGGATCACCGAAAGCAAATGATTTCGTAGGCTCAACCCGGATTTGCCACGAATTCACGCCCTTTCATTCGATCATTACCGCGAAAAGCGCACTCTCAGTAGGCTGTACGGACCTTCGATTTCAGGGAGTCGCCGTGGCACGCGCAGTTCGCAACCTCATCAATGGACAGTCGTCGGAATCGGCCGATGGGCGGACGAGCGACCTCGTCAACCCCACGACGGGGGAGGTGTTCGCAACGGCGCCGGTGTCCTCGGCGGCGGACGTGGATCGTGCCTACGCCTCAGCGCAGGCGGCCTTCGAGTCATGGCGGGACACCACGCCTTCGGAGCGGCAGGCCGCCCTGCTGAAGATCGCGGATGCGCTGGAGTCCCATGCCGAGGAACTCATCGCACTCGAATCCGAGAACACTGGTAAGCCGATCCCCGTCACGGCGGCCGAGGAGATCCCGCCGATGCTGGACCAAATCCGCTTCTTCGCGGGTGCCGCGCGGGTGCTGGAGGGTCGTGCAGCAGGGGAGTACATGCGTGGATTCACCTCGATCATCCGTCGCGAGCCGATCGGTGTTATCGGCCAGGTCACGCCCTGGAACTACCCGATGCTCATGGCGGTGTGGAAGTTCGCGCCGGCGATCGCCGCAGGTAACGCCGTGGTCCTCAAGCCCAGTGACACCACACCGGTGTCCACGGTGCGCATGGCGGAGATCATCACCGAGGTCGAGGCCCTTCCCCCCGGCGTGCTGAATGTCATCTGCGGGGACCGGGACACCGGGCGAGCACTGGTCGAGCACCCAGTCCCACAGATGGTTGCGATCACCGGCTCAGTGCGTGCCGGCATGCAGGTCGCGGAATCGGCCGCTCGTGACGTGAAGCGTGTCCACCTGGAGTTGGGCGGCAAGGCTCCCGTCGTCATCTTCGACGATGCCGACATTGCGGCTGCAGCCGAGTGGCTCGCTGTTGCCGGATACTTCAACGCTGGCCAGGACTGCACGGCAGCCACGCGCATGATCGTCGGCCCCGGCATTCACGATGAGTTCGTGGCAGCGCTCGCCGAGCAGGCGGCCGCGACCGTGACGACCTTCCAGGACGGCCCCACCGGTGACGGGTTGGTCCCCCCTGTCAACAACATCAACCAGTTCGAACGCGTCCTCGGCTTCCTCGAGCGGACGCCCTCGCACGCATCGATTGCCGCCGGAGGGAAGCGGCAGGGGGAGAAGGGCTTCTTCATCGAACCCACGGTCGTATCCGGCCTGAAGCAGGACGACGAGATGATCCAGAACGAGATCTTCGGCCCCGTCATCACGGTCCAGAAGTTCTCCGACGAAGGTGAAGCACTTCGCTGGGCAAATGGCGTTAACTACGGTCTCGCCTCATCAGTCTGGACGAAGGACTTCGGTCGCGCCATGCGCATGGCACGAGGCTTGGATTTCGGGTGCGTGTGGATCAACACGCATATCCCGCTCGTCGCCGAGATGCCCCATGGCGGGTTCAAGCACTCCGGTTACGGCAAGGATCTCTCGATGTACGGATTCGAGGACTACACCCGGATCAAGCACGTGATGGCCAATATCGATTCCTGATCGGCAGACCGCATCACGTAGAAGGGGCCCGGGCATTACGCCCGGGCCCCTTCGTGTTCGACGTGCTTAGGCTCCACCCTCCTTGAGGGTCACCGAGATCGGGGCGAATGCATCCCCGGTGGTGTTGAGGCCCTCCGCCTGAAGCGCCGCATTGGCCGCCTCGGCATATTGCGTTGTGTATGCCTCCGCGGGCGGTGCAGCCGTGATCACCGTCGCACCCTCGAGGTTGGGCGTCTCGAGCGAGATTGCAACCGTCTGGTCCCACTGAGCCGGATCCATGACGCCAACACCACTGGGCGATGGCCAGACGAGCTTGTTGATCTCGTTCATCATCCACAACTGGTGGCTGGCACCGAGCTGGGATCCATTGGCGGTGACAATGTCCGCACACTCCTGCGGATTATCGCGGCAGTAGATCCAGCCCTTGAGTGATGCGGTGACGAATCGCTCCGTCAGATCCTGGTAGGCCGCATCGGCGAGGCGCTCTTCGGAAGCCCAGATGGCATCCTGGAGCATTCCTACGCCGTACTCGGTGTAATTGATGACGTTGAAGTCCTCCGGCGTGTAGAGCTCGACGGTGTCGGGATTGACCGCCTCGAGCAGCTGTGCATACTCGTTGTAGGTCATTGCCTCCGCAGCGTCGATCTCGCGGTTGAGCAGGCCGAGCATGGCGAACTGCTGCTGCACGAGTTCCACGTCCTTGGCGGGGTCAAGCCCCTCCTTCTTCAGGGCCGCGAAGATCTCGTACTCGTTGCCGAAGCCCCAGTTACCGATCTTCTTACCCTTGAAGTCCGCAGGCGTCTTGATTCCCGAATCAGCCCAGGCAACCTGGAGCGTGCCCGAGCGCTGGAACACCTGAGCGACGTTCACGATGCCGGCACCCTGCTCACGCGAGCTCAACGCCTTCGGTACCCACGAGATGGCGAAATCCGCACCACCCTGAGCCAGCACGGTTTGCGGAACGATGTCGACACCACCTTCGAGGATGGTGGCGTCGATGCATGCCTCCTCGTAGAACCCGAGATCCTTCGCCGCGTAGTAGCCGGCGAACTGGGCCTGCGCGAACCACTGGAGTTGCAGGCTCGCCGGCGTCAACTCCGCGCAGGCCTCTCCCTCGGCGGCCGCTGCCGCCTCCGATTCTTCAGTTGTGGTGGCTGCGGCGGTGTCTTCCGCCGTCTCGCTTGCAGTGTCTGAACTGCTACAAGCGGAGAGTGCCAGCACACCGACAGCTGCGAGACCCACAGCGCGGGTCCAGCGACTGCGTGCGATGTTGCGCATACTTCCTCCTTCTCGTGTCAGGCGGAACGGCTTCTGCCTGTCCATGGTGTGGTCCAGCGTTCAACGGCCACGACGATCAGGTAGAACACTAGGCCGGTGATGATCGCTGCGACGACATATGCCCACGCGCGTCCGTAGGCAGTATTCGCAGCAGAGCTGGCAATGCGACTCCCCAAACCCTCTTGGGGACCCCCGAAGTACTCGGCGACGAGGGCCGCGATCACCGAGAGTGGCGCGGCGATCTTGAGGCCGGTGAAAAAGAACGGAATGGCATTGGGGATCCGGAGGACCCGCAGCACGGTCTTCGGCTGCGCGTTCATTGAGCGCATCAACTCCAATTGCACCGCCTGAACCTGGATCAGACCCCTCGTCACATTCACGAGCATGGGAAAGAAGACGATGATGACCGTCACCAGTACTCGCGGGGTGCGACTCGTGATGCTGAACATGTTGTTCAGCACCGGCGTCAGGGCAATGATGGGCACTGCAGCCAGGCCCGCGGCAAGCGGTGTAATCAAATTGTTAACCAGGACGAAGCGTTGCGCGACCAGCGCCATGGCGATCCCCAGAATCGTTCCGAACATAAGTCCGAGAAGCGCCGTGGTGCCCGTGTAGAGCGCTGTCTCCCACATCTTGTCGATGTCGGTGAAGAAGTTGGAGCCGATGAGGCTCGGAGCGGGCAGGAGATACGGCTCGATGCCTTGGGTGACCACAAGCAGCTGCCAGGCAGCCAAGAACACGACCGCGATGAGGAGTGGCGGCCAGACGTACCTGAGTCGGTCCGACATCAGACCTCGCCGATCCTTGCCCGGGCCTGTGCGCCGCCGGTGCGGCCGCGGAGGGCCTCGCGCACGGCAGTGACGGCATCGAAGAACGCCTCCTCCTCGCGGGTGTCCTCGGTGCGCTCGAGACCGAGGGGGATGGAGATGACGTCCGTGATGCGGCCCGGCCTGGGTGACATCACCACCACGCGGTCGGAGAGGTACACGGCTTCCGGGATCGAGTGGGTGACGAAGACGACGGATTTCCCGGTTTCCCGGCGGATCCGGAGCAGTTCGTTCTGCATCCGCTCCCGGGTCATCTCATCCAGTGCACCGAAGGGTTCGTCCATCAGCAGCAGCGGTGGATCCGCCGCGAGAGAGCGCGCGATCGCCACCCGCTGCTGCATACCGCCCGAGAGTTCCCACGGCCGGTGATCGGCGAAGTCGGCGAGTTGAACCATGTCGAGGAGTTCCAAGGCCCGCTGCGACCTTCGGGCCTTGTCCCATCCCAACAACTCCAGGGGGAGTTCGACGTTGCGCCGAACGGTGCGCCAATCGAACAGTGCAGCCTGCTGGAAGGCGATCCCGTAGAGCTGGCGCTCGCGAGCCTGGTGGGGTGATACTCCGGCCACGAGGATCTCACCCTTCGTAGCATCGGTGAGATCCGCGATGACCCGCAGCAGGGTGGACTTGCCACATCCGGAGGGGCCGATGAAGGAGATGAACTCCCCGGTCGACACCGTGAGACCCACGTCCTGGAGCGCCGTCACCTCGTTGGGAAGACCTGCGTTGAAGACCTTCCACACCCCCGAAGCCTCGACAGCGTGTTGTGCCTCGGTCATGCGCTCTTCTCCTTCGGCAGGTTGCGGGTGAGGTAGACGTCGAGCGCGGTCACGAGTGCCGCAACGAGAAGTCCGAGCGCGATCGCCCCGAAGACGGCGACGTACACCTTTGCCGGTTGGGACGTTATCTGGCGGGCGTACTCGATCAGGAGGCGTCCGATTCCACCCCGGACTCCGGTGGAGATCTCAGCGACCACGGTTCCCACGACGGCGGCTGCGGCGGACACCTTGAGCGCAGGGACCAGGTACGGGATGGACGAGGGGAAGCGGAGTTTGCGCAGGGTCTGTCCCGGCGTGGCGGCGTAGGAGCGCATGAGTTCGAGGGCCGTCGGTGTGGGCGCCTGGAGGCCGCGCAGTGCCCCGACCGAGAGTGGGAAGAAAGCCAGGTACGAGGCGATGAACATGACCGAATATGTGGTGGACCACTCGAAGGGGCCAATCGAGATGCGGTTCCCGATTCCGACGATGAGAGGCGCAAGCGCAATCAGGGGAACGGTCTGCGAGGCGATGACGAAGGGGAGAAGGCCTCGTTCCAAGAATGCGAAGCGCTGCATCACGATGGCGAGCAGGAGCCCCACGAAGACTCCGATGAGGAAGCCTCCGAATGCCACCAGTAGGGAAAAGAGTGCGGCGGAGACCACAGTCTGGAAAACGGTCGTGTCCGACCCGCGCACAGCGGGTTCCCCCATCACCGAAACCATCGTCCAGACGTGCGGCATTGTGGTGTCGGACGTGTTGAACGGCATGGAGATCACGGACCCGAGCACCTTCGCCAATTCCCAGATGACGATCGCCAGTGCGATGCCCGCAAGCCCCCAGAGCACCGAGATCGAGCCGCTACGCAGGCGTGTGGCTACCCCACTGGTCCGTCTGGGTGGGGCAGCGGAAGAACTCATGACGATTAGCTCTTCGCCAGGATGGTGTCCTGCACGGCGGGGATGATCTTCTCGCCGTATGCGGCCATCGTGTGGTCCTTATCGTCGTGCTGGAGGTAGACCGCGAATTGGTCCACGCCGAGTGCCTTGAGTTCCTCGAGGCGCCGAATGTGGTCCTCGGGAGTGCCGATGATGCAGAACCGGTCGATGATCTCGTCGGGCACGAAATCCGTGTGTGTGTTCCCCGCGCGTCCATGTTCGTTGTAGTCGTAGCCCTGGCGCCCCTTGATGTAATCGGTAAGCGCGGTGGGAACGGCACCGGTGTCGCCGTACCGCTCGACGATATCCGCCACGTGGTTACCCACCATGCCGCCGAACCATCGGAGTTGGTCCCGGGCGTGGGCGTTCTGCTCAGGCGATCCATCCGTGACGTAGGCGGGGGCCGCTACGCAGATGTAGACGTCCTCCGGAGCGCGGCCTGCTGCCTGCGCCGCGCTGCGCACACTTGCGATAGTCCACTCCGCGATCGCGGGATCCGCGAGTTGCAGGATGAATCCGTCTCCGACTTCACCGGTGAGAGCGA
This sequence comes from Actinomycetota bacterium, assembly GCA_046091195.1. Classification (GTDB taxonomy): domain Bacteria; phylum Actinomycetota; class Actinomycetes; order S36-B12; family S36-B12; genus VGCC01. The sequence continues at coordinate 1,406 of JBJTBD010000035.1, read as the reverse complement.
GGACCTTGGGGCCGTACGCGGCGACCCACACCGGACAGCGGCTGCTCACTGCCCAGGGGAGCCGAATGCTGTTGCCCTTGTAGTCGATGGCTTCCCCGTTGACCAGGCCCTGGATGTCGAGAACCGCCTGACGCAACTCGCCCACGGAAACGGGCTTTCCGTTGGTGAGTCGGACCGCAGAGTCCCCGCGTCCGATTCCGATCACGGAGCGATTCCCATACATCTCGTTGAGCGTGGCGAAGACTGAGGCGGTCACCGTGATGTCGCGGGTTGCCGGGTTGGTGACCATCGGTCCGACGATCACCTTGCGTGTCTCATCGAGGATCTTGCTGTAAATCACGTACGGCTCCTCCCACAGGATGTGGGAGTCGAATGTCCAGACGTAGGTGAATCCGTACGTCTCCGCACGTCGAGCGAGGTCGATGACCCGTGAGGCGGGGGGAGTGCACTGCAGAACGACGCCGATGTCCATGTGTGCTCCAATCACCGGGTCCGAGGGAAGCCGAGGTCGACCGACGACGTCGCCGGATCCGGCCACCGCGAGGTGATCGTCTTCGTGCGCGTGTAGAAGTCGATGCCCGCCGGCCCGTACATGTTGGCGTCGCCGAAGAGCGAGGCTTTCCATCCCCCGAAGCTGTAGTAGGCCACGGGAACCGGGATTGGGACGTTGATCCCCACCATGCCGACCTGGATGTCGAACTGGAACTGCCGGGCGGCTCCACCGTCGCGGGTGAAGATCGCCGTGCCGTTTCCGTACTGATGCTCGTTGATCAGTGCCACGGCCTCGTCATAGGTCTTCACGCGTGTGATGGAGAGCACCGGGCCGAAGATTTCGTCGTCGTAGGCCTTCATGCCTGGTGAGACGTTATCGAGCAGGGAAGGTGCAAGGAAGAAGCCATCGGAGGGGAGGTCGTTCTCGCGACCGTCTACGACAACTGTGGCTCCCTCGGCGGGTGCACTCGCCACGTACGAGGCCACCTTGTCGCGGTGTTCGCGGGTGATGAGTGGCCCCATCTCGGCGTCGGGGTCGGTACCGGGGCCGACCTTGATTTTCGGCAGGCGGGCACTGATCGCATCGACGAGCTTGTCTCCCGCATCGCCGACGGCGACAACCACGGAGATCGCCATGCACCGCTCACCCGCGGAGCCGTAGCCGGCGCTGACGGCCGCGTCGGCTGCCATGTCGATGTCGGCGTCGGGGAGGACCACCATGTGGTTTTTTGCACCGCCGAGTGCCTGCACGCGCTTGCCGTTCGCGGTTCCCGTCGAATAGATGTACTTCGCGATCGGGGTGGATCCGACGAAGCTCACAGCCGAGATGCCCGGGTGCTCGAGGATTCGATCGACGGCGACCTTGTCTCCGTGCACGACGTTGAAAACGCCATCGGGGAGTCCGGCCTCCTTGA
>JBJTBD010000034.1:0-17100 GCA_046091195.1 Actinomycetota bacterium | reverse complement strand
CGTTGTGGACACCGTGCAGCGCTGGGAGATTCCCACCGAGCACTTCGAGGCGTTCCTGCACTCGATGCGCATGGACCTCACGGTGACCGAGTACCCGACGTACGACGACCTGTACGAATACGTCTACGGGTCCGCGGCGGTAATCGGCCTGCAAATGGTCCCGATCCTGGAGCCGAGTTCCCCCGAGGCCTACGAGCGGGCGATGGATCTGGGTGTGGCGTTCCAGTTGGCCAACTTCATCCGCGACGTGAACGAGGATCTCGCTCGTGGCCGGGTCTATCTCCCACTGGATGAACTGGCGCGATTCGACGTCACGCGGGACGTACTCGAGCGTCGGGTCGCGACCCCCCAGGTGAAGGCTGCACTGCGCCACCAGATCGACCGGGTGAAGCGTCTCGAGGAGCGATCACGCCCGGGCGTCGAGATGCTGCACCCCTCATCGCGGGACTGCATCGAAGCGGCGCGCGTGCTCTACTGCGGGATCGCCGACCAGGTCGTTGCCATCGATTACGAAGTGTTCAAGAAGCGGGCGAAGGTTCCGATGACGAGGCGACTCTCCGTTGCGCTTCCCGCCTGGCGTCGTGCGGTGCGTGCGCGTCACCGGTTCGGTGTCGGGCACCCGCACGGCATTGCCGCCTAACGCCGCCAGATCGGCGGCCCCGCCGTGGGGGTGCGCTGCAGACCCCGACGCCCGCACCACACCCACAGGCTGAGGGAGAGCAGGACAAGGGAGAAGCCGAAGAGGATGTCCTCGGCCGGAGCGAACGCGATGCGGCCGTCGCCGAACATGGGTGGGGGGCCGCTCTCCGGGGAAGTCGATCCCATGATCGCGTCACCGCTGTAGAGCACGATCCCGAATCCGGTAAACATCCCGTTGGTGACCAACTGGAAGAACAGGATGATCGCGTAGGAAACCCAAAACGCCCTGCGGGTGACCATGCGCGTGCGCAGCACGAAAAGATCGACGATGAGTGCCGCCAGGACCGCGACGATTCCGATCTCGGTGTACGTCATGCGCCATCACCCACATTCCAACCCTTGACGCTGCGCACGGCCTCGAGGGTGAGTATCGACGCGATCGGAATCACCATGAAGAAGAACAGTTCGTCGATCGGGATCTCACCAGGAAGGTAGATCCCCAGAATGCGTTCCTCGTCGAACCACCAGTGCCCCTGACTGATCGCGTAGGCATCCCATACGAGGAACGGCCACACGACGATGACCAGCACCGTGAGGAGTCGGCGCGGTCGAGCGAGTACTCGCGTGCGCAGGACCAGTTCGAGCCAGAGTGAGCCGGCCAGCACGAAGACGAGCACCGCGACGTAGGAGAAGCGACCGAGCACCTACCTATACTGACGCATCCATGGCCGCTCATCCGCACCTGCGTCTCGGACTCCTCGGCGGCGAGTGCACGGGGAAGAGCGCATTGGCCGAGCGCATAGGGCTCGAGACCGGCGCACACGTCGTCGATGAGTATCTGCGTACATTCGTGGAAAACGAGGGACGAGCACCCCGACCCGAGGAACAGCGGGCGATCTTCGAGACTCAGCGTGCATGGGACCAGCACCCGTGCTCAACGTCCATCCACGTGGCGGACCCGATCCCGGGGATGACCGCCGTGTACAGCGCGGTCTACTTCGACGACGACTCCCTCCTCGATCAGGCGATCGAGGATTCCACCCGATTTGATCTGCTCATCTGGTGCGACACGGACATCCCCTGGGAGCCCGACGGCCCGCAACGGGATGGTCCCGAGTTCCGTGCAGCCGCACATGCCGTGCTGGCGGAGCGTCTCGTTCCCCGGCTTCGCGATGCGGGCATACCGGTGGTCACGGTGACCGGCAGCGTCGACGAACGCTGGGGGACCGTGCGCGACCAGCTTCCCGAGGCGTGGCACCCCTGATCGGTGCTCACCCGTACCTACACTCGCAAGGGTGGAGACCACTTCCCCGGCCGATCTCCTCGGTGAGGTCATCGACGGTCGCTACCGCGTGCGGCGCTTGGTGGCGCGCGGCGGAATGGCGACGGTCTATGAGGCTGTCGATCTCCGACTCGACCGTGTCGTGGCGCTCAAAGTCATGCACCCTCACTTGGCCGCCGATCCCGAGTTCGTCGCGCGATTCGAACGCGAGGCGAAGTCGGCCGCCCGCCTCAACCATCCGCATGTGGTGTCGGTCTATGACCAGGGTGCCTCCGATGGCCTGGTCTACCTCGCGATGGAATACATCCCCGGCCGCACCCTCCGCGACATCATGCGCGCGCAGGGGCGACTGAGTCCGCAGCAGGCCTTCGCCATCATCGAGTCGGTACTCGGAGCACTCTCAGATGCGCATCGCGCCGGCTTCGTGCATCGGGATATCAAGCCGGAGAACATCCTCATCACCGATGACGGGCGGGTGACCGTCGCGGACTTCGGACTGGCGAGGGCGATGGCCACCTCATCGACGTCCGCGACCACGGGGATGATCATCGGCACCGTCGCCTACCTCTCCCCCGAACAGGTCGAGACAGGGTCGGCGGACGCGCGCTCGGACATCTACTCGACGGGTATCTGTCTCTTCGAGATGATCACCGGTCGCCTGCCCCACGCCGGAGAGAGCCCCCTCGCCATCGCCTATCAACATGTGAACTCGGACGTACCTGCGCCGTCGCAGTTCGCTTCTGGCATCGAACGAGATGTCGATGCAGTGGTGATCACCGCCACGCGTCGTGATCCGCACCGTCGCTACGCGTCAGTAGACGACTTCCTCGCTGACGTGCAGCGCGTTCGTCGCGCACTCCCCGCACCCGAGACGTGGAGCAGTAGTCCATCCCATGACACTGTGGTCGTCAGCGCGCCGATGACCACGCACCAGTGGGATCGACCCGAGCCCCGTCGACGCCGCGCGCCGTGGATCCTCTCCCTGATCGCACTTGCACTCGTCGCTGCAGGTGCCGGCGCATGGTGGTTCCTGCAGGGACAGAGCTCCCCGGCACCCGATGTCACCGGACTCACCGTCGCCCAGGCTCAATCGGCACTCGCCGGCACCGGGTATCAACTCGTCGAAGGAACTCCGGAGTTCAGCGAAACGGCCCCAGCCGGGGTGATCATCACCACGGATCCCGAACCCGGCGCTGGTATTCGCGAAGCCGGCACAATGACCGCGATCGTCTCCCAGGGTCCCGAGCGTTACCCGATCCCCGACCTCACCGGGCTGGCTCCGGATGCCGCGGTGGACCAACTCCTCGCGGTCCCCCTGGCCACAGGTGGCCGCACCGAAGTGTTCGATGCGGTGATTCCCGCGGGTCAGGTGGTGGGCACCGATCCGGCAGTGGGCGAGGTCGTGGCACCGAACACCCCGGTGGACCTACTGGTCTCGAAGGGCCCGGAGCCGATCCAAGTGGCGGACCTCACGAACCGTCGGGTCGCAGCGGCCACCGGCTCCCTCGAGGAGCGCGGGCTCGTCGTGAACGTGATCGAGCGCTTCTCGGAGAAGATCGAGCAGGGCCGGGTAATCGGCCAGTCCCCGGCACCGGGAACAACGATTCCCTCCGGCTCGACAGTCGATCTCCTGGTGAGCAAGGGGCCTCCGCCTGTCGTGGTTCCCACCCTGATCGATTTGCGACGCAAGGCCGCCGTCGCCGCACTCGAGGACCTCGGGCTTCGCGTCAACGTGGAAGCCGGCGAGTTCACTCCGCTCAATCGCGTGATCTCGCAGGTTCCCGCCGCGGGAACCGAAGTTCCCAAGGGAAGTACGGTCACGATTCGAATCATCTGAGCACCGAACCATCGGAGCGCAGGATCAGAGCAGTGCGCCCTCGTGCTCCAGCAGCAGCACTTTGAGGTCTGCGCCGAATCCGTAGGCACCGATCGAACCATCGGCATGGATGATGCGGTGGCAGGGGACGAACGGCGCAACGTGATTCATCGCGCACGCCGTTCCTGCTGCGCGCACGGCCTTGGGATTGCCGGCAGCTGTCGCAAGGTAGGAGTAACTCGAGACGGTTCCTCCGCGAACCTTGCGCAATGCGCGCCACACTTTCTGCTGGAAGTCTCCTCCTGGCTGGTCGACCGGCACAGTCAGGATCGCATCGACATCACCGTCGAGCCAGTCGCGCACAGCGTCACTCACTCCGTCGACACGTCGCACCGATCGCGTGGCGTCGAGGTCAACGTGCGCGGTATCGCTTGGACGTGGTGCGCCGAACCAGGAGGCAATGACAACGCCGTCCTCGTCCGCCACAAATCCCAAGGGGCCCCACGGCGTCTTGACCGAGGAGCGGCGCACTTCCGCGAATCGTCGTGACGTCATGACCCCACCAATGCTCGTGGACTCTCACCGGTCTCCTGTTTCACGAGCCGACGCAGGTGTCGATCGCTGACGTGCACGAGGGCGGCGGTCTCGCGCACGGTCAATCCGAGTCGGAGGTATCCCCGCGCACGTGCGACGACGTCAGCACGGAACGCCGTCTGCGGGTGCTCGGATTCCGGTCGGCACCTCTTGCAGGGGCGGAAGCCGGAGATCAGGGCCGCGCGGAGGTCGTCGAACCACACGATGTTCTCCGGCCGCGGCGCCCGGCTGGCGCAGCCCACCCGGCAGACGATCCCCGTCGTCCGAACCGCATAGAGGGGGCCCACCCCGCCATCCTGCCGGGCGGTCGCAGGAATGACCAGACCGGAATCGGACCCGTAACTCCGCTGGGCCTAGCGACGGATGAGCATGTCCGCGACGAGGAAGGAGAGTTCGAGGCTCTGCTCGCGATTGAGCCTGGGGTCACAGGCGGTCTCGTAGCGCTCGTGGAGGTCCGCCTCGGCGACACCGCCGGTTCCCCCGATGCACTCGGTGACGTCGTCACCCGTGAGTTCAATGTGAATCCCGCCCGGGTAGGTCCCGAGAGACCTGTGCACGTCGAAGTAGCCCTCGACTTCGGCGATCACGTCGTCGAAGAAGCGGGTCTTGTGCCCGGATGCCGCCTCGCGGGTGTTCCCGTGCATGGGATCGCACACCCACACCACGGGCACGCCGCTGGCATCGACCTTCTGCACGATGCCGGGAAGCACATCCCGCACCTTCGATGCGCCCATGCGGGTGATCAGGCTGAGTCGGCCGGGGGTGCGCTCGGGATTGAGCCGCTCCGCGACCTCGACGATCTCATCGGGTGAGGCGTTGGGGCCAACCTTCACGCCGACCGGGTTGTGGATCATCGACGCGAAGTGGATGTGCGCGCCATCGAGTTGACGGGTGCGCTCGCCCACCCAGAGGAAGTGCCCGGATACGTCGTAGGGCTTACCCGTACGTGAGTCGATGCGGGTGAGCGCACGCTCGTAGTCCATGGACAGTGCCTCATGGGCCGCGTAGAACTCGACGCGCTCGAACTCACTGGGATTTGCCCCGCACGCCTTCATGAACTCCAGCGCGCGATCGATTTCCCGGGCCAGGGCGTCATAGCGCTCGCCCGCCACAGATTCGCGCACAAAGTCCTGGTTCCATGCATGCACCTGGCGCAGGTCCGCGTAACCGCCCTGGGTGAAGGCGCGTACGAGGTTGAGGGCGGAACCGGAAGCGTGGTACGCCTGCACGAGTCGCTGCGGATCCGGTCGGCGTGCTTCCGCCTCGAAGGTGATCGAGTTGACCGCATCTCCGAGGTAACTGGTGAGTTCGACTCCGTCGCGCACCTCGACGCCACTGCTACGCGGCTTGAAGTACTGACCCGCGAGACGACCCATCTTCACCACGGGCATGGACGCCGCGTACGTGAGCACCACGGACATCTGCAGAACGGTCTTCAGCCGTGCTCGGATGGAATCCGCGGTGTTGGCCTCGAAGGTCTCCGCGCAGTCGCCGCCCGTCAGGACGAACGCCTCACCCCGGCTGGCCTGCGCAAGACGATCGGTGAGCAGATCGCACTCCCCCGCGAAGACCAGGGGCGGGAGCGTGCGCAGCGTGGTGATGGCGCGGTCGAGTTCAGCCTGATCCGGCCACGGCGGCTGCTGGGCAGCAGGCAACTCCGGCCAGGTGATCATGTGACAAGGGTAGAGGTGCCCTATCCGAAGAAACTAGCGGCTTCCTCGTAGCGAGCGATCGGGACCGTCTTGAGCTCGCCTGTGGCATCCCGCAGCGGGACCCGGACGATGTCGGTGCCCCGGAGAGCCACCATCTTCCCCCAATCACCGTCCTTCACCGCCGTGATGGCGTTGAGACCGAAGCGGGTGGCGAGCACCCGATCGAACGCGGTGGGCGTACCACCCCGCTGAATGTGACCGAGCACGGTGGTGCGCGCCTCCTTGCCGGTGCGCTCCTCGAGTTGATTCGCGAGCCACTCGCCGATTCCCGAGAGCTTCACGTGACCGAAGGCATCAAGCGTCGCGTCCTTGGTTATCAGATCACCATCCACGGGCATGGCCCCTTCGGCGATGACGATGATCGGTGCGTAGGTGGCCCGGAACCGCGACTCCACCCATGCAGCGATCTCATCGAGGGAGAAGCGCACCTCGGGGATCAGGATGACGTTCGCGCCACCGGCCATGCCGGAGTGCAGGGCGATCCAGCCGGCATGCCGACCCATAACCTCGCAGATCAGGATGCGGTGGTGCGATTCCGCCGTGGTGTGCAGGCGATCGATCGCCTCCGTGGCGATCGTGACCGCGGTGTCGAAGCCGATGGTGTAGTCGGTGGCATTCAGGGAGTTGTCGTTGGTCTTCGGAACCCCGTCGACGTGGACTCCGTGATCGTGCAGCGCCGTGGCGACTCCGAGGGTGTCCTCGCCACCGACCGCCACGAGGGCATCGACACCGAGGGCTTTCAGGTTTTCCTCGATGCGGGCGAATCCGCCGTCGATCTTGGCGGGATTGGTCCGCGAGGAGCCCAGGATCGTCCCGCCGCGGGGCAGGATGCCACGCACCTGTGGGATGCCCAGTTCCATGGTGAGGCCCTCGAGGGGACCACGCCAGCCGTCGCGGAAGCCGACGAATTCGTAGCCGTACTCGGTGACACCCCGACGCACCACCGCACGGATCACCGCATTGAGCCCGGGGCAGTCCCCGCCACCGGTCAGGACACCGACCCGCATGCCTCATCTCCTTCTATGCAATCGTTGTCATGGATCAACCTACCGAGCACATCCCTACGATGCGCCGATGGGTGCGCACCTGTTGGCCATCGATGCCGGGACGACCGGGGTCACGGCGCTGATCGTGGATGCCTCCGGACATGTGGTCGCCCAGGGATACCGCGAGTTCCCGCAGTACTTCCCCGCGGACGGCCAGGTGGAACACGATCTCGGTGAGATCTGGGCCGCAACCCTCGAGGCCTGCCGGGATGCCCTCGCTGCCTCCCCCACGCCCCCCGTGGCCGTCGGGATCACGAACCAGAGGGAGACCGTGTGCCTCTGGGATGCCGAGACCCTCGGCTCCCCGCGTCGCGCCATCGTCTGGCAAGACCGACGCACCGCGCCGATCTGTGATCACCTGCGCGCGGAGGGTCGCGAACCATTCGTGACGCAGCGGACGGGCCTGCGGTTGGACCCGTACTTCAGTGCCACGAAACTCACCTGGTTGCGCCTCTCGGAGCCCACGACCTGGCACCACGTGGAGTCGGGACGCGTCGTGGTGGGCACCGTGGACTCCTACCTGATCGCCCGCATGACCCGCGGCCTGCACCACGTCACCGACCACACGAATGCATCCCGAACCCTGCTCTACGACCTCGACTCGGCCACCTGGTCTCCGGAATTGTGCGATCTGTTTGGAGTGCCGATGAGTGCGCTGCCCCAGATCGTCCCCTCCACCGGCACGATCGGTATGACCGATCCCGCGTCGTTCCTGGGTCTGTCGATCCCCATCAGCGGAATCGCCGGGGATCAACAGGCGGCACTCATCGGACAGGCGGGCTTCGCACCCGGGGATGCGAAGTGCACCTACGGCACCGGCTCGTTCCTGCTGGTCAACACCGGCGAGCATCGCCCCACCTCGACCCATGGGCTCCTGGCCACGGTGGCCCTGGGATTCCCGGATGGTCGACGCACGTTCGCCCTCGAGGGTGCCGTGTTCATCACCGGCGCTGCGGTGCAGTGGTTGCGGGATGGGCTCGGCATCATCACCACCGCGTCGGAGATCGAGGCGCTCGCGCGCTCCGTTCCCGACTCCGGGAACGTGGTGTTCGTCCCAGCTCTCACCGGCCTCGGTGCACCGGACTGGGATTCGCAGGCACGCGGACTGATCATCGGGTTGACGCGCGGGACCACACGAGGCCATATCGCCCGCGCCACTCTCGAGGCGATCGCGTACCAGGTGCGCGATGTCGTGGATTTGATGCGATCCGAGGCCCGAGTGCACCTTCCGGATCTCCGCGTCGATGGTGGGGCCGCGAGCAATGACCTGCTGTGTCAGATCCAGGCCGACGTCCTCGGCGTTCCCGTCGACCGCTCCGCGCAACTGCAGACCACCGGACTCGGTGCGGCCTCCCTGGCCGGACTCGGCGTGGGCGTCTGGTCGTCGATCGACGACCTCGCCCGGATGCGGGAGTCCTCGGGACGGTTCGTCTCGGATCCCGCCAACCGCGACATCGCTTCCTCGGGCCACCTACGGTGGCGGCGCGCGGTGGAGCGCAGTCGCGACTGGGCGATCTAGGGACGCGCCGAGGATGCGTCGGCCGGGCTACCCTCGGCGATGAGCTCTTTCGCCCGAGTCGCGTACATATCCACGTACTCCTGACCGGAGAGTTCCATCAGCGCGTACATGATTTCGTCGGTGACGGACCTGAGAACGAAGCGATCGTCTTCGAGCCCTTCATAACGACTGAAGTCGAGCGGCGCACCGATACGCACACCCACCCGGTACAACCGCGGCAACAGCTGACCCGGGGGTTGGATCTCGTAGGTGTTGATCATGGCCACCGGGATCACCGGGACCTTGGCCTCCAGGGCCATGCGGGCAACACCCGTCTTGCCGCGGTACATGATCCCGTTCGGCGACCGAGTCCCTTCGGGGTAGATACCGAGTAGCGAATCCTCCGCCAACACGCGCGTCGCAGTGGTGATCGCGGCCTCCGACGCACGTCCTCCCGATCGATCCACGGGAACCTGCCCGACGCCCGTGAAGAAGAAGCGACTGAACCACCCCTTGAAGCCTCGCCCGGTGAAGTAGTCGCTCTTGGCCAGGAACACGATCGAACGCGGGACGACGAGGGGAAGGATGAACGAATCCGAGAAGGACAGGTGGTTGCTCGCCAAGATCGCGGGGCCCTTGGCCGGGATATTCTCGAGGCCTTCGACCCACGGACGAAACAGGACCCGCAACCAGGGACCGATCAGGATGTGTTTGAGAAACCAATACAGCGCTCCCGGCCGCGGGGAATCGCTCATCGGTCTCCTTTTCCTTGGTGGCACACTAGCGGCGACAGTGAGGAGTGGCGATGCCGATTCGTCCCGGAGCCGAACCCTGGTCCCACGATGGTGATTCCCCCGGCATCTGCCTGATCCACGGCTTCACCGGCTCCCCCGCGTCCATGGTCCCCTGGGGGAAGAAGCTCGCCGAGCAGGGCTGGACCGTGCGCGTGCCTCGCCTTCCGGGACATGGCACCCGGTGGCAGGAGATGAACCTGACCCGGTGGGAGGACTGGTACTCAGAGGCGTTCCGCGCGGTCGATGAACTCCGCAGACGTTGCTCCTCCGTATTTTTCATGGGACTGAGCATGGGTGGTGCATTGACTCTCCGTATCGCCGAGAACGAAGGGGACACGATCAGTGGCATCGTGTTGGTCAACCCCGCCGTGCACAGCGAGCGTGCTGATCGCCACGCGCTTCCCGTGCTTCGACTCGTCGTACCGTCGTTCCCGGGTATCTCCAACGACATCAACAAGCCCGGTCAGGACGAGATCGCCTACGACAAGATCCCGCTGAAGGCCGCCTACTCCATGACGCAACTCTGGGGTGCCGTGAAAACCGATATTGGTCGCGTGCGGCAGCCGTTGCTGCTCTTCCGCAGCGCTGACGATCACGTCGTCGAGCCGTCGAACTCACGCTGGATCCTCGACAACGTTGCGTCGACCGATAAGCACGAAATCGTGTTGCAGCGCAGCGCGCACGTGGCGACCCTCGATTACGACGCCGGCATCATCGAGCAGGAGAGCATCGACTTCGTACGCCGCCTGGCTTCATGAGCGATTCCCGTCGGCCCGACCCCTCCGACGAGGAGGCATGGGACGCGATCGTCGCCGATCTCAGCGGTCAACTCGATGGGGGAACTCCCCCGGTCGAGGAGTACGACTACATCGACGCGTACTTCGATGAGGGCTACACCCCGCCCGAACCGCCCCCGATCACCGCACCACCCGATGCCATCGCGCGTGCCGCATGGGCCGGCGCCCTCGGCGGACCCATCGTCGCCCTCGGCGGTTACGTCTTTGGCTTCGGTCCCCTCGGTGGGGCCGTCGGAAGCATCGGTGCGATCGCGGGATTCGCGATCCTGGTGGCGCGCCGCGAACGTCACGTTCCCCCGGGTGAGGACCACGGGGACGGCGCGGTGGTCTAGGGCACCCGCGCGAGGTCGGCCGCTCCGATGAGCCCGGCCTTGTTCCCCATCTCGGCGAGTGTCAATGAGGGGATCGGTCGGTAGGGGAAGCCGACGACGTCCCGGTCGAGGACCGCGCGCACGTGCGTCATCAGCAGATCGCCTGCGTCCGCCACACCACCGCCGATCACGAACATCTCGGGGTCAAGCACGGCGGTGAGAGCCACCAGCCCGCGACCGAGCCAGGTGCCGATCACGGCGAATGCCTGCACGGCCACCGGGTCACCGGCAGCCGCGGCCTCGGTCACATGCTCCCCCTGCACTCCTTCGGGGGTCCCATCACCCAGGGAGAGGAGGAACGTTGCTTCGGCACGATGCTCGGCCGCCAGGGCCCGTGCTTCACGCACGAGCGCATTTCCGCTCGCATACTGCTCCCAACACCCCTTCCGGCCGCACCCGCAGGGTCGGCCGTCGGGCACGGAGGTGATGTGGCCGATCTCGCTCGCGGCACCGTGTGCACCCCGCATGACGGCACCACCGAGGATGACACCACCGCCGATCCCTGTCCCGACGGTCACCATGACGAAGTCCGTGCACCCACGCCCCGCTCCGAAGCGGGCTTCCGCCCACGCCGCGGCGTTGCCGTCGTTCTCGACGACCACGGGTAGCCCGCACGCCTCCTCCAGGATCGCGCGAGCAGGAATGTGCTCCCAACCGAGATTCGGTGCGAAGTAGACGTGCGATCGATGCTGGTCCACGCCTCCCGCGATACCCACTCCAACGCCGACGATGTCGGTAGTGACCCGCAACTCGGCGACCATGTCTGCGACCTGGTCGAGGACCTCGTGGGCGTCGTGCTTGGCCGTGGACCGACGGGCGGTCTGCAGGATCCGACCGGAGGTATCGACCGCCCCGGCCAGGATCTTGGTGCCTCCGACGTCGACACCGATGGTCACATCCACGCGCGCAGCCTAGGTGGTCCACCGACCAGTGATCCAGGCGATCTCTTCCCGCACGACGGGTGTGGCCGGCGCCAGGAGTGAGGTCGCCTGGCAGAGGGCGCAGTCCGGGTGATCCTCAGGCTGAGTATGTGTGGAGTGCGGGGCAAGGATCTGCTCGGTCGCGTAGGTGGTCGCCCAGCCGATCATGCGCTGGGCCTGTGCGAGCACTCCGGTCCAGCCGGCGGATGCGGGTGGTTCCGACAACCACCAGGGTCGCTGCTCAGACATCGGGCCACACCGAACGATCTGGCTCCCACCGCGTCACCCATCGATCGCGCGAGAGCTCGAGGTCCGTGAGGGTGCAGCGCGCAAGAACGGGTGGGAGCTTCACCGCTGAAACGAAGGGCCCGATATGCCAGACCAGGTAGTCACGCCACCGACCCGCGCGTACCTCGACGTCGCACCGCGGAAGTTCCGGCAGATGCCACACCAACTCGAAGTTCTCGCCGCTGCGCCGCAGGGTGCGGTCGGCAACGAAGGTGTCGGGTCGAACCTCACCCGTTGGCCAGTCACCGGGATCCTCACGTGATTCGCGCACTATCTCCCCGGCATCACCCCAGCCGCGCACGAGCTCACGCGCAGCGTCGCGGAGTGATGTGCGGTAGTCCTCGGGCCACCCGTGACGCTTCCGGGGCACCGGTCCGACGACGATGGATGTGGGAACACCGAGAACGAGCAGAGTCGCGGTCCCGGCCCACCACTGCACGACCCGGATATCGAGACGGAGGTCCACACGATCCGTGAGTGTCGTGCCCGCCGCAGTGACCTTCATCGCCAACTCGGGCGAGTCACAGGGCCCCGCATACGCGGCGATCGCTATCGCGCAACTCGTGCTCGCGCACACCCCGGCGGGCGTTGTGGTCGGTGTGAGTGCCGACACCATCACCTCGACGGGGATGGCATCCAGATCCCAGGCGCGGAGATCAGGCTCCAGAACTGCGTGACTCAACGCGTGTCTTCAATCCCTTGAGGGCCGTATCGACGATGACCTTCTCGGCCTTGCGCTTGAACATGCCGATCATCGGGATCTTCACATCGACGGACAGGCGGTAGTGGACGGTGGTGCCACCGGAGGCATCGGGAATCAACTCGTACTCACCATCCATGGCGGTGAGCATCTCCCCCTTGGTCAACGTCCAGGTGACACGGGTGTCGCCGGTCCAGTCGTACTCGAGTTCGTAGGTGTCGTTGATCGGGCCCGAGCGCACGGTGAAACGAGCATCCGCGGGACGGTTGTCGTCTTCGTAGCGGCTCAGAACGGAGACGGCCTCGATGCCATCGCTCCACTCGGGATAAGCGGCGAGATCGGCGATGACGTCCATGATCACGGCCGGAGAGGCATCGATCACGATGTCGGAGGACGTTTGCTCAGCCATACGCGCAGGTTACTCCCTACAGATCTACGAGGAATGGGGCTTCCCTGCCATGGAAATGCCCCACGTTCACACACTCGGTCCGACCGATTCGCGTGCGCGCGGAGAGTGGTTGGTGGACGTGACCGAAGAAGTGGTACCGCGGCTGGTGCTCTTCGACGTAGGAGCGCAGGGCGATGCTGCCGACTTCAAACCGGCGCGCGACGGTGTCGTAGGTCAACTCGGGCACGGCGGGAGGAATGTGGGTGAACAGCACATCCACGGGACCCAACGCCGAGACGGCCAGGGCGTACTCATCTGGATCGATCTCATGGGGGGTGCGCATGGGGCTGACGAGTCCACCGCCGAGGAAGCCCCAGCGCTGGCCATCCACCTCGATCACCTGCTTGTCCACGACGGTGTGTCCCGGACGCAGGTAGTCCGCCCACAGGCGAGGAATGTCGACATTGCCGTAGGTGAGATATGCAGGTGACGGCATCGCTGCGAACATTTCTTCGTACTGCACTCGGACCATCGACTCGAGGACCTGGTAACGCGCACCCTGGTCAGTGATCCCGATGCGTTCCCACGCGGCATGGCTCAGAGCGCGCGCTTCCTCGAAGCGATTGGCCGTGCGCAGTTCTATGTAGCGACGAGCGTGGTCGACTCCGAAGAGATCGGCATAGATCCCATGCCCAGGGTCGTCGTAGTCGAGGAACAGGATGAGATCGCCGAGGCAGACGAACACGTCGCTACCCTCGGCCGCGCGTGCGAGCGCCTGGCCGGCACCGTGGACGTCGCTGGCGATGTGGACACGCACGTCAGGACCAGGTGGAGGCGCCCTGCGCCTCGAGTTCGTCTTTCAACGCCCACATAATCCGCTTCCAGTGCAGGACCCGCTCGCGACGCATGCCGTCGAGGTGGCGTCGACTCCTGGGGGAATCCGGGAGGGTCCGCGGCTGGATCGACGATCCGGGGATCGTGGGCTCGGCACGGAGGTAGTAGTGGAGTACGACGCCACGGGGGTGCTCCTCGAGCCAGATCTCGGTCGAGCCGACCAGGGGCCCTGCCACGGTCCAGGCCATCCCGTCGAGACCGCGGTCGAGGAAGACCTCGATTTCCAGGTCGGGCCACCACACCCGCCAGCGCTCGGGTCTAGCCACCACCTCGGCGACGAGCCGGCGCGGGACAACCAGAAAGGACTCGTCGACGATGTCCACGGCCGGCATGGGTCAAGGGTGCCACGGCATCCCATTCCGGCATCCGGTGGTGGATTTCCCGCCGGTGCCGTAACGTGATTGAGATCACGTCCACGACCGTCCTGGAGGTCCCGGTGCTCACCGAGTTCAGCGTTCCCCCCGTCGCCCCTACCCCGACCGAGGGCAACTGCACCAAGCATGTGCTCGACAACGTCCGTGACGCCCCCCACCAGGTGATCATCTCCCTGCAGCGTGGGGACGCCTGGGTCGGAATGACATCCCAGGAGTTCTACGAGGAGGTCAAGGCCGTCGCCAAGGGCATCATCGCCTCGGGCGTTCAGGCCGGGGATCGCATCGGGATCATGTCCCGCACCCGGTATGAGTGGACCCTCGTCGACTACGCCATCTGGTTCGCGGGTGCGATCTCCGTCCCGATCTACGAGACCAGCTCCGCCGAACAGGTGCACTGGATCCTGACCGACTCCGGCTCCGTCGCCTGCTTCTTCGAGGCGCCCCGTCACCGCGCGATCTTCGACTCGGTCGCCTCCGAGGTTCCCGACGTCACACGGGCCTGGGTCTTCGAGTCCGACTGCATCGATGAGCTCAAGGCAGCCGGGGTTGGCGTGACCGATGAGGAACTCGAGGCCCGTCGTTCGTCGCTGACTCCTGACTCCCTCGCCACGATCATTTACACCTCGGGCACCACGGGTCGCCCGAAGGGCTGCATGCTCACCCACCGGAACTTCATGTTCGAGGTGGACAGCGTGGTGCTCGGAATGAAGGAGGTCTTCCTCTCCCCCGGCTCCTCGACCCTGCTCTTCCTGCCGGTCGCCCACGTCTTCGGCCGCATGGTGCAACTCGGTTGCGTGCGGGCCCGCGTGCGCCTCGGACATGCACCGGATGTCACCGAGTTGCTGCCGCTCCTCGGGTCGTTCCAGCCCACGTTCATCCTGGCTGTTCCGCGCGTATTCGAGAAGGTGTACAACTCGGCGCAGCAGAAGGCCACCGCAAACGGCAAGGGTCACCTGTTCGACACGGCCGCGAACGTGGCCATCGATTACAGCAAGTCACTCGACGAGGGTGGCTGTGGCCTCGGACTCAAGATCAAGCACGCACTCTTCGACAAGCTCGTCTCCAAGAAGCTGCGCGCTGCCCTCGGTGGCAAGGTGGAGTGGGCCGTGTCCGGTGGAGCTCCGCTCGGAGAGCGCCTCGGTCACTTCTACCGTGGCATCGGCGTCACGATCCTCGAGGGCTACGGCCTCACCGAAACCAGCGCGGCCTCGACGGTCAGCCGTCCCGACGCACTGTCGATCGGCACCGTCGGCCAGCCGATCCCCGGTGCCAAGGTCAAGGTGGCACCCGACGGCGAACTCCTCCTCGGCGGCGACCAGATCTTCGTCGGCTACTGGAACAACCCCACGGCAACAGCCGAGGCGATCGAGCCGGATGGGTGGTTCCACTCCGGTGACCTGGGCCAGATCGACGACCGTGGATTCGTCAAGATCACCGGACGCAAGAAGGAGATCCTGGTGACCGCGGGTGGCAAGAACGTCGCACCCGCCGTGCTCGAGGACAGGCTGCGCAGCCACTTCCTGGTCAGTCAGTGCGTGGTCGTCGGCGACGCCAAGCCGTTCATCGGTGCCCTCGTCACGATCGACGTGGAGGCTCTCCCCGGCTGGGTAAAGCTCACGGGCAAGCCGGAGGGCTCGACGGTGGCTGACCTCGTGAACGACGCCGAGTTGAACGCCGAGATCCAGAAGGCGGTGGACGAGGCGAACAAGGCCGTGTCCCAGGCGGAGGCGATCAAGAAGTTCGCGATCCTCACCACCGACTGGACGATCGACGGCGGGCAACTCACACCGAAGCAGAGCATCAAGCGCGCTGTGGTGATGAAGGAGCACGCCGAAGAGGTCGAGGCGCTTTACCGCTAGCTGACGACGCGTCCGATTCCGCTGAATCGGGGCGAGTACCACGGGCCGAGGATGTTCGTGACCAGAACACCCGACCGTGGATTTGCGGCGTGCACCATCTTGCCCCCACCGATGTACAGACCCACGTGGTGCGCGCCGCTGCCGAAGTAGAAGACCAGGTCACCGGGTCGAGCCTGGCTCAACGGTATGCGTCGGGTCACCGAGTACTGCGAGCGGCTGTAGTGCGGGAGCGAGATTCCCGCCTGACGCCAGGCGGACATGGTGAGACCGGAGCAGTCGTAGGCACTCGGTCCGCTGGCGGCGGCGACGTAGCGGTCACCGACCTGGCTCAACGCGTAGCGGAGGACACGCGCAACCCGCGGGCTGACTCCCGAGCCGATGCGCGCGCTTGCCGCGGCTGCTGCGGCGAGTGCGGCGCGGCGAGCGGCCTGCTCCAAGCGTGAGAGGCGTGCCAACTCACGGGCCTCGAGTGTCGACAGGATCGCCCGCGCCTCCGCGAGTCGATCCCGTGCCTCTTCCCGATGCTCGCGCATCCGCTGCTTCGCCCTGGTGGCCGCCTGCTCCTTGTCCGCGACGGCCGCCTCCGTCTGCGCCAGGCGCAGGCGCGTCGTCTCCGAGGCGCGCAGGGCGGATGCCTGGCCACGTTGGACCTGGTCGAGGGCCGCGGCCTGGGCAAGGAACTCATTGGGGTCCTCGGCCAACAGGACCTGGAGCGAGGTGTCCAGGCCACCCGAGGTGTAGGTGGCGCGGGCGAGGTCATCGACGCCGCCGAGGATCTGGCGCAGCTCACGGCGTTCGCGCTTGGCCTTGCGCTTGAGGGCATCGAGCTTCCCCTGGATATCCGAGAGTTCGGCCCGGGCCTCGTTGTACCGCTCGTCCGCGGACTGCGCCCGCATCTCGAGATCCATGACCCGCTGGCGGACCTGCTCCAGGTTCGGCGCTGCCTGCGCGGCGGGAGGCACCATCACGAAGGTCAACCCGATGACCGCGACCAGAGCCGTCAGTCCGGTGCGGGCGCGGTGAAGGCGACCTGAACGCACCCGACACCTCCCAGGCTCATCGACCGGCTCACGGACCGGCACTTGCGGTCTCAGACGTCGGGCCGACCCGGCCCGTTCCGATTTCCCA
>JBJTBD010000033.1:0-5890 GCA_046091195.1 Actinomycetota bacterium | reverse complement strand
GACGCGGAGGATACGGGATTTGAACCCGTGAGGGGTTGCCCCCAACACGCTTTCCAAGCGTGCGCCCTAGGCCACTAGGCGAATCCTCCGCCGAGGAGGGTACCCATCAGCGCGTACAGTGGTGATCGACCCCTCGCGCGGTGTCACCTCGCTCAACCCCCCCAGGGCCGGAAGGCAGCAAGGGTAGGCGGGCTCTGATAGGTGCGCGAGGGGTCCCGTAATGCCGGCCGAAGTGCAGACCACGCATGTCGGAGCCAGCATTAGGGTGGCGGCTGTGTCCACGGCGTTGTATCGCACCTATCGGCCTTCGCGTCTGGATGACGTGGTCGGACAGGATCACATCGCAGGACCGTTACGCCGCGCGTTGGAGAACGACCGCATCCACCATGCGTATCTGTTCTCGGGCCCACGCGGGTGCGGGAAGACATCAACTGCCCGCATCCTGGCCCGGTCACTGAACTGCGAATCAGGACCCACTCCGGATCCGTGTGGAACCTGCCGTAGTTGTGTGGAGTTGGCGGCCGAGGGTCCGGGTTCCATCGACGTCATCGAACTCGACGCGGCAAGCCACGGCAGTGTGGAAGATACGCGCCTGCTGCGGGAACGTGCCGTCTTCGCCCCCGTGTCCTCGCGTTACAAGATCTACATCATCGACGAAGCCCACATGATCTCCACGCAGGGATTCAACGCGCTGCTCAAGCTTGTGGAGGAGCCGCCCGAGCACGTGCGCTTCATCTTCGCAACGACCGAGGCGGAAAAGGTAATCCCCACGATCCGATCGCGCACGCATAACTACTCCTTCCGGCTTGTTCCCGCGAAGGTCCTCCAGGAGCATCTGGCCTGGATCTGCGCGCAGGAAGGTATCGATGCGGAACCTGCGGCGCTCGCTCTCGTCGCGCGTGCGGGTGGTGGAAGTGTGCGCGATTCCCTGTCGCTTCTCGGTCAGGTAATCGCGGGCGCTGGGCCCGCGGGTGTGACGTACGCGGATGCCGTCGTGCAGTTGGGTATGACCGACTCCGCGCTCCTCGACGACGTCGTCGATGCCCTTGCGGTACACGACGGCGCACAACTCCTGCGCGTGATCGACCGGGTGATCGATGCCGGCCACGACCCGCGCCGGTTCACCGGGGATCTTTTGGAGCGCCTGCGGGATCTCATCGTCCTGCAGAACATCCCCGAGGCGGCAGAGTCCGGGTTGATCGATGCGCCGGAGGACCAGGTGGCGCGGGAGGTAGCCCAGGCCCAGGCCATCAGTGCCGCGGGCTTGAGTCGCGCCGCAGACATCGTGAGCACCACCCTGGGCACACTCAAGGGCGCCTCGTCGCCGCGTCTGCAGCTCGAACTCATGGCGGCACGTTTGGTGATTCCGGCCGCGGACGAGTCCCCGAGTGGACTGCGGGCACGTATCGATCAACTGGAGAAGGCAATGACGGCGGGTGTTGTTGCGACACCCGCTGCTGCCCCCGCACCGGCTCCCACACCTCCGCCGAAACTGTCGGATGTTGCGCCGTCGAGCTCCGCCACTACGAAGGCGCCCGCGAAGAAGGCGGAGTCGACATCTGCGAAGAAGGCCCCCGCGCCCGAACCTGAGAAGGAAGCACCAGCGGTGAAGGCTGCGTCGAAGGAGATGAGTGTTGCCGACTTCGTGACGATGTGGCCTGCGGTCCTCGATGCGCTCAAGGGTTATAGCCGGGTCGCGTGGATGGCGTTCGCGGACTCGCGCCCGGTCTCGGTATCCGGTGGTGTGCTCGCCGTGGGTGTGGACACCCAAGGGAAGATCAACAATTCGCGTTCCAGTGGACATGACGAGCGTTTGCGCCACTCGATCCTCGACGTGATGCGCGTCGACGTCACCGTCGATGTCGTGCTGGGTCCGGATGTTCTGGGGGTCCAGGGTTCCGCCGGGGGAGACGAGGAGCCGGACGTGCCGAGGCGCGACGACGCCACCGTCGACGAAACCACGGGAGTGGATCTCGCAATGCAGGAGTTGGGTGCCACCACGATCGGCGAGATCGAGCACTGATGTACGACGGCGCCGTCCAGGATCTGATCGACGAACTCGGACGTCTGCCGGGCGTGGGCCCGAAGAGTGCGCAACGAATCGCCTTCCACATCCTGTCCGCGGATCCCGCGGACGTGGAGGCCCTCGCCGCAGCCCTGCGCACTGTCAAGGAGAAAGTGCACTTCTGCACGATCTGCGGAAACATCGCGGAGTCGGACACCTGCCGCGTCTGCGCGGACCCCAAGCGGGACACCACGATCATCTGCGTCGTCGAGGAACCCAAGGACGTCATCGCGATCGAGAAGACCCGCGAGTTCCGTGGCCGCTACCACGTCCTCGGCGGTTCGATCAATCCGATCGAGGGTGTGGGGCCGGACGACCTCCGGATCCGCGAGTTGATGCAGCGGCTCTCGGACTCCACCATCACCGAAGTGATCCTCGCGACGGACCCGAACCTCGAAGGTGAGGCGACCGCCACCTACCTGGCGCGCACGATCGCACCACTCGGTGTCGCCGTCTCCCGGCTTGCCAGCGGACTCCCCGTGGGTGGCGACCTGGAATACGCCGACGAAGTGACACTCGGCCGGGCGTTCCAGGGACGTCGTCGGCTCGACTAGCACCGGAAGCGAAAATCCCGCGCGCCGATAGACTTTCGGCTTGTGTCTCTGATCGTCCAAAAGTACGGCGGGTCCTCCGTTGCCGACGCTGCGAGCGTCAAGCGGGTGGCCCGACGCATCGTGGACACCAGGAAGGCCGGGCACGACGTCGTCGTCGTGGTCTCCGCAATGGGAGACACCACCGACGAACTCCTGGATCTGGCCGAGCAGGTCTCGCCGCTTCCTCCCCCGCGTGAGTTGGACATGCTGCTCACCGCCGGCGAGCGCATCTCGATGGCGCTGCTGGCGATGGCGATCCATGACCTCGGCGCCGAAGCGCGCTCCTACACCGGCTCCCAGGCGGGTCTGATCACGGACTCCGCGCACGGTGCCGCGCGGATCATCGACGTATCGCCGGGGCGGATTA
This sequence comes from Actinomycetota bacterium, assembly GCA_046091195.1. Classification (GTDB taxonomy): domain Bacteria; phylum Actinomycetota; class Actinomycetes; order S36-B12; family S36-B12; genus VGCC01. The sequence goes on along the minus strand of JBJTBD010000033.1, from coordinate 2,865 downwards.
CCGAAGCCCTCGAGCAGGGTGCGATCCCGATCGTCGCCGGGTTCCAGGGCGTGGCGCAGGACACCAAGGACATCACCACCCTCGGCCGCGGTGGCTCGGACACCACGGCCGTTGCGCTGGCGGCAGCCCTGCAGGCCGATGTGTGTGAGATCTACACCGACGTCGACGGGGTGTTCTCCGCCGACCCTCGTGTGGTGCCCAGGGCGCGGCAGGTGCCGTTCATCACCTACGAGGAGATGCTGGAACTCGCTGCCGTGGGCGCAAAGGTCCTGCACCTGCGTTGCGTGGAGTACGCCCGACGCTTCAGCCTCCCTATCCATGTGCGCTCGTCGTTCTCGACGAAGGAGGGCACCTGGGTCATGTCCCCCGACGCAATCACCGCAGCAATCGCAGAAGGAAGAGCCATGGAACAACCGATCATCTCCGGCGTCGCCGCGGATATCAACGATGCCAAGATCACCGTGGTGGGTGTCCCGGACAAGCCGGGTGAGGCTGCCGCGATCTTCCGTGCTCTCGCCAACGCCAAGATCAACGTCGACATGATCGTGCAGAACGTGTCTGCCGCGGCCACCGGGCGCACGGATGTCACGTTCACGTGCCCGCAGGGCTCGGTGCAGCAGGCCATGGCCGCCCTGCAGTCGGACTCCGGTGACATCGGCTTCGAGGCGCTCAACGTGGACGATCAGATCGCGAAGATCTCCCTCGTCGGAGCTGGCATGCGCTCCCACCCCGGTGTCAGCGCCACCTTCTTCAGCGCACTGGCCGATGCGAGCGTCAACGTCGAGATGATCTCGACGTCCGAGATCCGCATCTCCATCGTCACTCGTGTCGATGATGCGCAGCGTGCGGTCCAGGCGATCCACTCTGCGTTCGGTCTCGATGCGGACGGTGAAGCGGTCGTCTACGCGGGTACCGGCCGATGAGTCGTCCCCTGAACATCGCGGTGGTGGGGGCCACCGGCCAGGTCGGTGGTGTGATGCGCACCCTGCTCGCAGAACGTGATCTCCCCATCGCCACCATGCGCTATATCGCGTCCGCGCGCTCTGCGGGCAGCACGCTTCCGTGGCGGGGCACCGACGTGGTCGTCGAAGACATCGGCACCACCGATCTCTCCGGCATCGACATCGCCCTGTTCTCCGCGGGCGGAAGCACCTCGAAGGAGTGGTCCCCGAAGTTCGCCGCTGCGGGCGCGGTCGTGATCGATAACTCCTCGGCATGGCGGATGGATCCGGATGTGCCTCTCGTGGTCAGCGAGGTCAACCCGGGAGCCGTCGACGAGATGCGCAAGGGGATCATCGCGAATCCGAACTGCACCACCATGGCCGCGATGCCGGTGCTGATGCCCCTGCACAAAGCCGCTGGTCTCGAGCGCCTGGTGGTCAGTAGTTACCAGGCGGTCTCCGGCTCAGGCCTTGCGGGCGTCGAGGAATTGGCCAGCCAGGTGCGTGCCGTGATCGAGCAGCCCATCGAGGAACTCACCTACACCGGTTCCGCGGTGGACTTCCCGGCCCCCACGAAGTACGTCCGGCCGATCGCATTCGACGTGGTGCCCCTCGCGGGCAGCATCGCCGGTGATGGATCGCTGGAAACCGATGAGGAGCAGAAACTGCGCAACGAGAGTCGCAAGATCCTGGGCATCCCGGACCTGCGCGTGTCGGGCACCTGCGTGCGCGTTCCCGTGTTCACCGGTCATTCCCTGGCGATCAACGCGGAGTTCGCCTCCGCGCTCACGCCCGAGCAGGCGACCACGATCCTGGAATCAGCACCGGGCGTGGTGATCACCGACGTACCGACGCCATTGCAGGCCGCAGGTGCGGACCCATCCTTCGTCGGCCGTATCCGTCAGGACTCGTCTGTCGAGGGCAACCGTGGGCTCGCGATGTTCGTCAGCGGTGACAACCTGCGCAAGGGCGCGGCGCTCAACGCCGTGCAGATCGCCGAACTGGTCGCCGCGAAGCTCTAGTAGCCGAGGTCGGCATAGTCCCGCGCATAGATGGTGCGCACCTGTGCTCGCGTGGTGTCATCGAAGTAGTCATTCACCTTGGCTGATGCACCGGTGGAGTTCCGGCAGTAGAAGGACTCGGTGAGATCCGGGGTGCGGGTCAACTCGGCCACCCGTGACCATGATGCGTCCAGGTCCTCCAAATGGATGACCGCGTCGTAGGACACGATGCCGAGTCCGATGTGATCGACCTGGCGTCGCCAGTGCGGATCCTGGTCGCGCGAGTCCTGCGCACCGATGACATCCAGGAACATGCCCAGAGTCACGTCCTCCGGTGCGGGTCGTCGTCCGGTGGACGCCTCGATCTGATCGAGGATCGGGCCGCTCTGCCGGAGCCCCTGCTGCATCTTCTCCAGGTAGCCGCTGAGCACACGGGAGGCGGGATCGCGCACCACGGTGAAGCGGTTGTATGCGGGGGACGCGAACACCTCTTCGAGGAGATCCACGGGGAGTTGGTAGGGCCGCACGTGTGCGCCGGACTTCATCCCATTGTGGGGTGTGTCCTGGAACCTCTGGGCGTGCGTGGGGTTCATTCGGGCACCCTCGAGGGCGCCGAGGGTCGCCTTCATGGTCCCGCAGCCAGCCTTCGGAACTTCGACGTAGACGTAGCGATGCACCAGGGAGATGTGGGTGTGGAAGTTGACCGACCGCCACCCCATCGACGTCACGTACTCGCGGGTGACCGGACCGAGATCGGCCTTGGCGGGGCGCCGATCCGGGACCGTCACGGTGTCTCCCTCACATCACTACAGCAGTCGAGTTCTCGACTGTCTGCTGAGTCGGGGTGGCGGGATTCGAACCCACGACCTCTTCGTCCCGAACGAAGCGCGCTACCAAGCTGCGCCACACCCCGAGTCGCCGTG
>JBJTBD010000032.1:0-27753 GCA_046091195.1 Actinomycetota bacterium | reverse complement strand
CGGGGGCCGGACCCGAGCACCCGCCACATGGCCGCCCACGCCACCGACCCCAGAGCAATGCCCACCCGCAGGGAGGGACGCACCAGGGCGGCCTCCGCGGTCAACCACTCACCGCACCGGTGGATCTCGTCCGGCGTGGGCTTGTTGGCCGGGGGCGCACAGTGGACGGCCGCGGTGATCCGGACATGCTCCAGGTGCTGTCCATCCTCACGGTGGTGGGAGGTGGGGAGACGGGCGAGCCCGACCCGATGCAGGGAGCCGTAGAGCCAATCGCCGCTGCGATCACCGGTGAACATGCGTCCGGTGCGGTTCGCCCCGTGCGCACCGGGTGCCAGGCCGACGATCCAGATGCGCGGATGCAGGGACCCGAAGCCGGGTACAGGTCCACCCCAGTACTCCTCCTCGCGATACGAAGCGCGCTTCTCCCGAGCCACCTGAGCGCACCAGTCGATCAGTCGGGGGCAGCGACGGCAGCCACAGATCGCCGCGTCGAGTTCGGCGACGTCCCTCACCTGAGCGTCTGGTCGGCCAGCTCGGTGAGTTCCGCACGCACCGTCCAGAGGTCATCCATGATCGACTTGTCACGGAGATTACGCACGATCTCCACGGGGGTTCCCTGGGTCCCGGAGACAGTTCGGCCGATGGTGCGCTCAATGACCTTCGTGTGGAGGGCTCGCCACTTCATCAGTCCCTCATCGATGTCCACGAGTCGCTCCACGATCGCGAAGACTTCCTCGTTCTGCTCTACGGCGAGGTAGAGATCGCGGAGGCTCACGCCAGCTGTCTCGAGTTGGCGGCGTACGGCAGCAACGAGATTGGGTAGCGCAGTCCGCAATCGAAGGAACCCGGGAGAGTCGAATCCGGAGCCGTGCCCCAGCGAGGTGCGGACATGTTGGTAGTCCCACGGAGTCATGCGCTCCAGCATGTGCAGGGGCGGAGTGATGATCTCGATGCATTCGATGACCCGATCCAGGGTACGCATGGCCGCGAGGCGCTTGCCCATGTCCAGTTGCGTGATCGCCTGCTCCACTTCGGCAACGGCGAGCTTCAACCACAGTTCAGCCGACTGGTGAACCACGGTGAAGAGCAACTCGTCGCGATGTGCCCAGGTCTCCGGGCCCGGCTGAAGCGCGAGGAGTGCGTCGGTCTTGAGGTAGTTCTCATAGTCGGTGGGGGCGGTGCCCGACAGGACCTGTTCTGCGGTGGGATGCATGGAACCTCCGGCGTCAGTGTGACATCGGATCGGCCAGGTGACCCCGCACCAGCGCAACACCTGTCACGCGGAAGGACAATGCGCCCGGAGGAAAGCGAGTGAGCGCTTCCAGGACGTGTCGGCATTCCGTTCCTGAAACACCTCGGGTCGGTCGTCATTGAAGAACGCATGGACCGAGCCGGGGTAGTCGTGGATCGTCACATTGCCGCCCGCTGCGGCGATGGCGTCGGCGTACTCGGCGATGCGCGGACCGGCCCAGCCCTCGTCGGACTCGGCCTTGTGGATCAGCGCGGCAATTCCCGCGTACCGGGCCCAGTCGGGGGCGTAGTCGGGCCAGGGCATGGCGGGGTAGAAGGCGACCGCCGCGGATACAGCGTCGCTCACGGTCGGGGCGAGCAAGGACAGGCCGCCGCCCATGCAGAAGCCAATCGTCCCCACCTGCGCACTCGTGACGTCGGGACGTGCCACCAGGTACGCCGCGCCCGCTGCAATGTCGGCGGCGGCTCTCGGAACCTGCAGCCCCATCATGAGCTTCTGCGCCTCATCCGGTTCAGCCGTCTCTACACCGCGATAGAAGTCGATGGCCAGCGCGACGAATCCCGCGTGCGCCAGGCGCTGGGTGATGTCTTCGATATGCGGTACGAGGCCCCACCACTCCTGGATGACCACCACGCCGGGACCCGACCCAGAATCGGGTAGGGCGACGACCCCGGGTGCTCCGGTCTCAGCGAGCTGGATGGTCTCGGTTGCCATGCGTCCTCCACGGTGAGTCGATCCCACGAGTCTCCACTAACGAATCGCGTCTTGCTCCGCTATCGACGGGGCGCGGTTGATCCTCGGACGATCAAATGGGTGGGCAGCCGCACGGGATCCCCACCCTCTCCATGCGGGAGCGTCCGCATCTGCACGAGCAACGACTCCGCGGCGATGCGCCCGAGGTCGTGCACTGGTTGCACGACTGTGGTCAGGTCGAGATGCTCCGACATGTCGTGACCGTCGATACCGACGATGGAGATATCGCGTCCGGGAGCCAGTCCGTGACTGCGCAAAGCACGCATCGCACCGAATGCCATCTCGTCGCTGAGAGCGAAAACGGCGGTGGGCGGCGTGCGTTGCGTGAGCAACGCAGTCATCGCCTGCTCACCCCCTTGGATGGTGAAGTACCCGAAAGCCTCGAGCGCCGGATCGATGGCGATGCCGTTCTCCGCCATGACCTGGCGGAATCCCTGCTCCCGGTCGTACTCGGCGGTCAGGGGTGCCTCCGCCGACGAACCGGTGATCAGTCCGATGCGCTCGTGTCCAAGATTCACCAGGTGCTGGATCGCCACCCTCGCGGCGAGGACGTCGTCGATCGTCACACTCGGGACACCGTCGGTGCTGACACCGATGAGGGATGTGGGCATGCCCAGATCGAGGATCTCCCGCAACTGTGGATCGGATGGCGGCATCGCGATCACCAGGACCCCATCGACGCGCCTGCGGAGCCGAGGTGCCGGTGGGAGCCGTTGGTGTCCGGCCAGGTAGTCGCTCACGCTCATCAGGAGCAGGTCCATGCCCGCCGCTTGCAGCACGCCCTCGACACCGGAGAGGACGGTGGAGAAGAACCAGCGTGCGATGAAGGGAGTGATCACCGCGACCGAGCCCGTGCGCCCGGATGCCAGGCGCGAGGCGCTCGGACTGATGACGTAGTCGAGGTCGACCGCCACCTGCTGGATCCGTGACCGGGTGGTCTCGTCCACGTTCGGGAGACCGCGCAGGGCACGCGAGACCGTTGCCGTCGAAACCCCCGCGGCCTCCGCGACATCCCTGATCGTGATGGCCATGACCGGGGAGTGTAGGTCGGCGGGGGGTGGGGTCCACAACCGATTACATGGAATTGTGACCTAGGAATCACCTCTCCATGAGAGCGAGCGTGCAAACGATGCCATCCAGGAGGTCGGATTCGCTCGCCGTGACCTCGTCGAGCCCGAGGACCGCCATGGACTCCCGGAGCACGAGCGCGCCACCCCCGATGACGTCGACCCGGCCCGGATGCATGAACGGGAGCGCCGCGCGCTGGCGACGGTCCATGGCGAGAAGGGCGTCGGTCACCCGATCCACCTGATCGCGCGTAATCGTCGCCCCGTGGATGGCCCGGGCGTCGTAGCCGGGCAGATCGAGAGCCATCGCGACGACCGTGGTGACGGTGCCAGCAACCCCGATGAACTGACGGGCTTCACCCACGGGGACAACATCCAGAACGTCTGCAAGTGCCCGACGGATATGCGTGCAGGCTGCCTCGATCTCCTCGCGCGTCGGCGGATCCGAGTGGAGTGAGCGCTCCGACATGCGTACGCACCCGAACGGCGTGCTGATCGACGCACGAACCCCATCGGAGTCACCGAAGACGAACTCTGTGGATCCCCCACCGATATCGGCGATCAGTGCCGGCATTCGGATACCGCGCACACCCGCGACCGCACCGCGGAAAGAGAGTTCCGCCTCCTCGTCACCCGAGATCACCTCGGGCTCGACTCGGAGTCGGGTCACCACACCTGCAACGAATGCATCCCGGTTCTCCACATCGCGGGCTGCCGACGTTGCCACGAAGCGCATCCTGCGCACCGGATACTCACGGAGAACGAGCGCATACTCGTCACATGCCTCGAATGTTCGTGCGAGCGCGGCATCACTGAAGTTGCCTGTCGCGTCTACACCTTCGCCCAAACGCACGGTGCGCATCTCGCGAACGACATCCTGCACGACTCCGTCGACGACGTCGGCGATCAGGAGTCGCAGGGCATTGGTTCCGCAATCGATAGCGGCGTAACGCTCAGACACAGGATCCCTGCGTCCACCAGGATCCGATGCGAGTGAGAACCTCATCACCGACGGGATTGACTACGATCCCGCACGCGAGGGCTTGTCCCGCATGAACATGTAGGCACTTGACCCGGGTGGGCATGCCACCAGCGCTCACGCCCTCGATCTCGGGTACCTCACCGAGTTCGGCGCGGTCGGCGAGGTACCGCTCGTGGGCGCGCTGGTACTGATCGCGCATGGCGGAGTCCTCACGGAGGCGCTCTTCCAGCTCGCGCATCACGCCCGTGGCCTCGAGGGCTCCGATCAGGGAAGTGAGTCGGGGACACGTCACGTAGTAGGTCGTCGGGAAGGGGGTTCCATCCGGCAGGCGTGGCTCGGTGCGCACGACGGCAGGTGCTCCGCACGGACATCGGAAAGCAATCGAGTCGATCGCTCGTGGTTCGCGGCCCAACTGCGCGGCGACTGCCGCGAGGTCCGCCGCCGTGCAGCCCATGGCCCGACCTTAGGAGGCGGTCTCCTCGGCTGCGTCGGCGGTGCGGACGGATTCCCCAACGGTGACGTACCACGGCACCGGCACCTGCGCCGACTCCATGAGCGTCTCTTCCGCGGGTCGGCCGTCGGCACCGAGCGCCACATAACCGATCTCACCGGGGAAGACGAAGTGCAGACGACGACGGGATTCGGCCGCGATGAACGCCGGGTCGTTCCACCGTTCGTGCTCCACGAGCAGGTCCGCGACGCGCACCTTGGTGGCTTCCACATCGGCGTGGAGGGTGGCGATCTCAGCACGCTGTCCGAACCAGTTGCGGCTGGGCATCGCCACGGTGGCGACGAACATTCCGAGTGCCAAGACGAGAACAAGGGCGCGCAGTGTCAGCACGCCCGCTCGCCCGGAGATCACGGGGGAAGCCACCCGGGAATAGTGGCACGCACCGGGCGTCGAACCGGGGCGCCGTGCCGATCAGCCGGTGAAACGGGGGAAGGCCGCGCGGCCGGCATAGCGGCCGGCATCGCCCAACTCCTCCTCGATGCGGAGCAGTTGGTTGTACTTCGCGACGCGCTCGGAGCGAGCTGGCGCTCCGGTCTTGATCTGCCCACAGTTCACGGCAACCGCGAGATCGGCGATCGTGGTGTCCTCGGTCTCACCCGAGCGATGCGACATCATCGATGCATAGCCGGAGCGGGTTGCGAGAGCGACCGCATCCAGGGTTTCGGTCAAGGAGCCGATCTGATTGACCTTCACCAGCAGCGCATTTGCCGCACCGAGTTCGATACCTCGCGCGAGGCGCACGCGATTCGTGACGAAGAGATCTTCGCCGACCAGCTCCACCCGCTCACCGAGCTCCTCGGTCAGCCGCACCCATCCGTCCCAGTCATCCTCGGCCAACGGGTCCTCGATCGACACGAGGGGGAAGTCGCGCACGAGTGTGTCGTAGTAGGCCGTCATCCACTCGGCAGACCGCGCGGCACCCTCAAAGGTGTATCCCCCCTCGCCATGGAATTCGGTCGAGGCGACATCCAACGCGAGTGCGATGTCGGTGCCCATCGTGAGCCCGGCGGCCTCGATCGCGGTGGCGATCAACTCGAGAGCAGCACGGTTGTTCGCGAGATCCGGCGCGAATCCCCCTTCATCACCGAGACCGGTGGCGTAGCCGTTTTTCTTCAAGACGCCCTTGAGTGCGTGGTAGACCTCGGCACCCTGGCGCAGCCCCTCCGAGAAGGTCGCGGCACCGATCGGCGCGATCATGAATTCCTGGATGTCCACACCGGTGTCCGCGTGCGCACCACCATTGAGGATGTTCATCATCGGAATGGGCAGCACGTGGGCATTGGGTCCACCGACGTAACGGAAGAGGGGAAGTCCCGCAGAGAGAGCCGCCGCCTTGGCCACGGCCAGCGAGACACCGAGGATCGCATTCGCGCCCAGACGCTCCTTATTCGGAGTGCCATCGAGGTCGATCATCACCTGATCGATCATGCGCTGGTCGGATGAATCGAGGCCGAGTACTTCGGGAGCGATCACCTGCTCGACTGCTTCGACCGCAGCGCGCACACCCTTACCCAGGTACCGGTCCCCGCCATCCCGCCGCTCGACAGCCTCGAAAGCACCGGTCGATGCACCGGACGGAACCGCTGCCCGGGCGACGGTGTCGTCATCGAGGAGGACTTCCACTTCCACCGTGGGATTTCCACGTGAATCGAGGATTTCGCGTGCGATCAGAGCGTCGATTTCAGCCACGGCCACACCCTAGCGGCGATGCATCACCGATCACGCTGGAGAGGTTGCCGATCCGAGAGGCGGATGACCGATCGGTCACCCAGGGGCTGCGTCAGACTGACATCGATCCATGTGCTGTCCCCGGCGATCCCCGTCTCGGGGCAGGTTGCATTGCGCGATTGCTCGACTTTCGCCTCCACTTCGACACGTGACCCACGCTCGAATGCGACCACCTGAACCTCGTCATCCGGACAGAGGCCGTTGGGCGGAAGGGTGACCGCGATGGACACGACACGCCCATCCGTCGTGGGCCGGAAGGCCACCGGCTGGAGGGTGGATTCCACCTGACCTAGGGCACGGAGCGGACCAGCACCTGCCAGGAGGCCGAGAGCGATGACGAAGAGCACGCCCACCAGCGCCAGGAGCAGAACCACCCACACGAACCTCGGAACCCCGCGCTTGGGGGCGTCGAACTCCTCGATGCCGGGGATCAGCGGACCGCGCGGCATCGCACGTTCCTACTCCGTACCCGCGGTCTCCACGGGAGGGCTGTCGGGGAGCTCGGCCTTCGGAGTCGGGGTGAAGGTGAACTCACGCTCGGTCCCCTCTCCCGTCACATCGACAACCACGATGGACCCCGGTACGAGATCTCCAAACAGCATCTTCTCACTCAGCGGGTCTTCGATGTCGCGTTGAATCGTGCGACGCAGCGGACGCGCGCCAAGAACCGGGTCGTACCCGCGCTGGGCCAAGAGGGACTTGGCGGCCGGGGTCAACTCGATTGCCATATCCCGATCCGAGAGACGGGACTCCAGGCCAGCGATCATGAGATCGACGATCTGGAAGATCTCCGCCTCGGTCAACTGATGGAAGACGATGACGTCGTCGATGCGATTCAGGAACTCGGGCCGGAAGTGCTGCTTGAGCTCCGACTGCACCTTCGACTTCATCACCTCATAGGCACTGGTCTCGTTGTTGTCCGGCGCGAAGCCCAATCCCTGCCCCTTGGAAACGTCTCGGCTTCCCAGGTTTGTGGTCATGATGATCACGGTGTTCTTGAAGTCCACGGCGCGACCCTGGGCATCGGTCAATCGACCCTCTTCCAGGACCTGCAGCAGTGAATTGAAGATGTCCGGGTGCGCCTTCTCCACCTCGTCGAAGAGGACGACGCTGAATGGCTTGCGACGCACCTTCTCGGTGAGTTGTCCACCCTCTTCGTACCCGACATACCCCGGAGGTGATCCGAAGAGCCGCGATGCGGTGTGACGCTCCGAGTACTCGCTCATATCGAGTGCGATGAGGGCGTCCTCGTCACCGAAGAGGAACTCCGCGAGTGTTTTGCTCAACTCGGTCTTGCCGACCCCCGAGGGCCCGGCGAAGATGAAGGAGCCACTCGGACGCTTGGGATCCTTCAGGCCCGCGCGCGTGCGACGGATGGCGCGGGACAGCGCCTTGATCGCCTGCTCCTGCCCGATGACCCGCTTGTGGAGCTCATCCTCCATACGACGCAACTTCTCGATGTCGTCCTCGGTGAGGTCGGAGACCGGGATACCGGTCATCAGAGCCAGTACCTCTCCGATCAGGCGCTCGTCCACCTCGGCGACGACGTCGAGATCACCGGCCTTCCACTCACGCTCACGCTCTGCCTTCTCCGCGAGCAAGTTCTTCTCGACATCGCGCAGCGACGCCGCCTTCTCGAAGTCCTGCGCGTCGATCGCGGACTCCTTCTCCTTGCGGGTCTCGGCGATGCGATCGTCGAACTCACGGAGATCCGGTGGTGCGGTCATCCGGCGGATGCGCAACCGGGAGCCCGCCTCATCGATGAGATCGATCGCCTTGTCCGGAAGTTGACGATCAGAGATGTAACGATCCGAGAGACGAGCCGCCGCGTCGAGGGCTCCATCCGTGATGGACACGCGGTGGTGGGACTCGTAGCGGTCGCGCAGGCCACGGAGGATCTCCACGGTGTGCGGCACATCCGGAGCATCGACCTGGACCGGTGCGAATCGACGCTCGAGTGCGGCGTCCTTCTCCACGTATTTGCGATATTCGTCGAGGGTGGTGGCACCGATGGTCTGGAGTTCACCGCGGGCCAACATCGGCTTGAGGATGCTCGCTGCGTCGATTGCGCCCTCGGCGGCGCCGGCACCGACCAACGTGTGCATCTCGTCGATGAACAGGATGATGTCGCCGCGGGTCTTGATCTCCTTGAGCACCTTCTGCCAGCGCTCCTCGAAGGCACCGCGGTAGCGGCTGCCCGCCACGAGCGCGCCCAGGTCGAGCGAGTACAACTGCTTGTCCTTGAGGGTCTCGGGAACCTCGCCCTTGACGATGTTCTGCGCGAGACCTTCCACGATCGCGGTCTTGCCGACACCGGGCTCGCCGATCAAGACCGGGTTGTTCTTCGTGCGACGAGACAGGACCTGCATGACGCGCTCGATCTCACGCGCTCGGCCGATCACCGGATCGAGCTTGCCCTCACGCGCGGCGGCGGTCAGATTGCGACCGAACTGATCGAGGACGAGCGATGTCGACGGCGTCCCCTCCGCGGGTCCACCGGACGTGGCCGGTTCCTTGCCCTGGTAGCCCGAGAGCAATTGGATGACCTGCTGGCGCACCCGGTTCAGATCCGCACCAAGCTTCACGAGAACCTGCGCCGCGACACCCTCGCCTTCGCGAATCAAGCCGAGCAGGATGTGTTCGGTCCCGATGTAGTTGTGACCGAGTTGCAGAGCCTCACGCAGGGAAAGTTCAAGGACCTTCTTCGCACGTGGGGTGAAGGGGATGTGCCCGCTGGGAGCCTGCTGACCTTGGCCGATGATCTCCTCGACCTGCTGCCGCACCGCTTCGAGCGAGATGCCCAGGGACTCCAGGGCTTTGGCGGCGACCCCCTCACCTTCGTGGATGAGTCCGAGGAGGATGTGTTCGGTACCGATGTAGTTGTGGTTGAGCATGCGGGCCTCTTCCTGGGCCAGCACGACCACACGACGTGCCCTGTCGGTAAATCTCTCGAACATCGCGTCTCCTCGCCGGGGCCTCCGATTCTCCCCTACGGGCCTCCACAAGGAAACTCGGAGCACCCTGGAAGAGGTACGCCAACCGCGAAACCTGCCCGAAATGCCGCCCAGGACAATTGGGGCATGACCGCCGACGCCCGGTTGCGGCGCAATATTCGGACCCTGGGGGATCTCCTGGGTCACACCCTGGTGCGCCAGGAGGGCCAGGGCCTGCTCGACCTGGTGGAACAGGTGCGGGCGCTCGTGCGCACCGACCCCCGGGCCGCGGCTGCCCTGCTCGACACCACCGACCTGCACGTGGCGACCCGTTTGGCCCGTGCGTTCTCCATTTACTTCGATCTGGCCAACGTCGCCGAGCAGGTGGAGCGTGCGCAGGATGCCGCGTCGTCACGCCGCGAGAACCTCGGCCCGCTGACCCGCGTGGTCGCGGAGATCAAGGACGCGGATGTCGATCCGGTCCTCGTCTCGAGGCTCGCGGAGGTCATGTCGGTGCGTCCGGTCTTCACCGCGCACCCGACAGAGGCCGCACGACGGTCGGTCCTGCTCAAGCTTCGCACCATCGCCGACGTCCTCCTCGACGAGCAGGCCTCCGAGATGGATCGCACCACCCGGCTCGCAGAACTCATCGACCTGCTCTGGCAGACAGACGAGTTGCGTCTCGAACGGCCGCACCCACTTGATGAGGCACGTAATGCTCTCTACTACCTGGATGACCTGACCCGCGGACCGCTCGCGCAGGTGCTGACGGACCTGGCCCGGGCCTTCGACGACCTCGGTGCGGAACTACCTCCGGATGCGAGGCCGGTCAGCTTCGGCTCGTGGATCGGTGGTGACCGCGATGGGAATCCCTACGTCACCCCCGATGTCACCACTGCGGTGGTGCGCTTCCAACGTGAGCACGCTGTGCTCGACCTCATGCCCCACATCGATCGACTCCTCGACGATCTCTCCGTCTCCGAACGCATCGCAGGAGCAACAGAGGAGTTGCGTGCATCCGTCGAGAACGATCTGACGTTCCTGCCCGACTTGGATCCACGTTTCCTCCGGATCAACGCGGAAGAACCCATCCGACTCAAGTTGACCATCATTCGCATGCGTCTGCGGCTGACCCTCGAGCGGGTGCGGGCCGGCGGGCCGCATCGTGAGGGCCGCGACTACAACAGCACCCGGCAACTCCTGGACGACCTGCTCCTCATCCGCGCGGATCTTCTCGCCCACCGCGGGCAATTGGCCGCGCACGGAATCCTCGACCGCGTCATCCGCGTGGCTGCCTCGATCGGTCTGCCCCTGGCGACTCTCGACATCCGCGAGCACTCGGGGAAGTACCAGGAGGTCATCGCAGAACTCCACGACCGACTCGAGTCCACCCCATGGCGCGACCTCACGCGTGCGGAGCGCACCGCCTGGCTCGAGCGTGAACTCGCATCATCGCGGCCCCTAGCACCTACCCCACCGCCCTTGAGTGCCTCCGCGGCGGTCACCTACGACACCTTCGTCACGGTGCGCGAGTTACTCGACACCTACGGCACCCGCCCTATCGAGTCATGCATCGTCTCCATGACCAGGGGTGTCGATGACATGCTCGCTGCGATCACGGTTGCCCGCGAGGCCGGGCTCGTCGATACCTCAACGGGGACGGCACGGGTCGGATTCGTCCCACTCCTCGAAACGATCAGCGAACTCCGCGAGGCAGGTGTGATCGTCGATGACCTCTTGACACATCCCACTTATCGCGCGCTCGTCGCTTCACGCGGGAACGTCCAGGAGGTCATGCTCGGGTACTCCGACTCCAATAAGGACGCCGGCATCACGACCTCGCAGTGGGAGATCCACCTGGCCCAACGCCGGCTCCGTGACGTCGCACAGAAGCATGATGTCCAGTTGCGCCTGTTCCATGGTCGAGGCGGCACGGTCGGACGTGGTGGCGGGCCCACCTACGCCGCGATCCTGGCCCAGCCTGCGGGTGTGCTCGACGGACAGATCAAGGTGACCGAGCAGGGAGAGGTGATCTCGGACAAGTACCTGTTGCCCGCGCTGGCCCGCGACAACCTGGAACAGATGGTCGCCGCGGTTCTCGACGCCTCCCTGCTCCACCGGGAATCGCGCCAGGATCAGGCACTCCTCGACCGTTGGGACCAGGTCATGGGGATCGCGTCGAGTAATGCGATGAGCACCTATCGCGCGCTGGTGGACGATCATGATCTCCCCGCCTACTTCGCCGCGTCCACGCCCGTGGCCGAGTTCGGCTCGATGCACCTCGGGTCACGACCTGCGCAGCGACCGGACACCGCTGCTGGGATCGAGGGCTTGCGGGCGATTCCCTGGGTCTTCGGGTGGACCCAATCCCGTCAGATCATCCCCGGATGGTTCGGTGTCGGGAGTGGTCTGCAGGCGGCATCCGACGCCGGTTTCGCCGAGGAACTGCACAGGATGTACCGGGAGTGGAGTTTCTTCACCAACTTCATTTCCAATGTCGAGATGACACTCATGAAGACCGACTTGGCAGTGGCGCGTCAGTACGTGGCCACCCTGGTTCCCGAGGATGTGCGGTGGATTTTCGGTGAGATCGAAGCGGAGTACGCACGCAGCGTCGAACAGGTACTGGCTGTGACCGGCAGCGATCGGCTCCTTGCCGATAATCCGTCTCTGGCACGGACATTGGCGACGCGCGACAGCTACCTGCTCCCGTTGCATTCGTTGCAGGTGTCGGTCCTGGATCGGCTTCGCGGGAGCGCGGTCGAGCAGGATCGTGAACAACTGCGTCGAGCACTGTCCGTGACCATCAATGGCATCGCCACGGGTCTGCGCAATACGGGCTGATCTCAGAGTTCGAGAATCATGCGGTTGTTCCCGAGGGTGTTCGGCTTGACGCGTTCGAGGCCGAGGAATTCCGCCACACCTTCGTCGTACGACTGCAGAAGTTGGGCGTAGACATCAGGATCGACGGGGGCGCCCTCGATCTCGAGGAAACCGTGGCGGCCGAAGAACTCGGTGGCGAAGGTGAGACAGAAGACGCGGCGGACGCCAAGGGTGCGGGCCCGTGCGAGCAGTGCATCGAGAATCAGCGAGCCGATTCCCTGCCGCAGGTGCGATGGGGCGACGGCAACCGTGCGCACCTCGGCGAGATCGTCCCAGAGCACATGCAGGGCACCGCAGGCCACGACCGTGTCCGCGTCGACTCCAACGACGAATTCCTGGACATCCTCATAGAGGGTGACCAGCTTCTTCTCCAGTAGACGTTGTCCGGCGCCTGCGTAGAGGTCCACCAGGCTGCCGATCTGCTTGACATCCCCCGTGATCGCGGGACGGATCGTGATCATTCCGGCTTCACCAGCGGGAAAAGGATGGTCTCGCGGATCCCCAATCCGGTGAGTGTCATAAGCAACCGATCAATACCCATGCCCACACCACCGGTGGGAGGCATGCCGTGCTCGAGTGCGCGAAGGAAATCCTCGTCGAGACGCATCGCCTCGTGGTCCCCCTGGGCGCCGAGCGCGGCCTGCTCGGCCAGACGTTCGCGCTGGACGACCGGATCCACGAGCTCGGAGTAACCCGTGGCCTGCTCGACACCATCGATGTACAGGTCCCACTTCTCCACAACACCGGCCTTCGATCGATGTGCACGGGTGAGCGGTGATGTGTCGACCGGAAAATCCATGACGAAGGTCGGCCCGGTGAACGTGCGGCTGACGTAGTGCTCGAAGAGTTCCTCGACGAGTTTGCCCGGGATCCACGTGGGCGCGACGGAAATCCCAGCCTTCTCACAGAGTGCGACGAGATCCTTCCGCGGTGTCCTCGGGGTGATCTGATGACCGACGGCCGTGGAGGTCGAGTCATACAGGTCGATCTGCGCCCACTCACCCGAGAGGTCATGGACGCTGCCATCCGCATGCGTCACGACCAGTCCGCCGGTGACGGCGCGCGCGGCCTCTTGAATCAGTTCGCGGGTCGTGCGCGCCATGTCCTGGTAGTCGGCATACGCCTGGTAGTACTCGAGCATCGCGAACTCGGGTGAGTGACTCGAGTCCGAGCCTTCATTGCGGAAGTTGCGGTTGATCTCGAAGACACGCTCCAATCCGCCGACCACGGCGCGCTTGAGGAACAGCTCCGGCGCGATCCGCAGGTACAACTCGAGATCGAATGCGTTCGAATGGGTAACGAACGGTCGCGCTGCGGCACCACCGTGCATCGTCTGGAGCATGGGCGTTTCGATCTCCAAGAAGCCACGCGCGTCCATACTCTGGCGAAGCGCAGCGACCACGTCGACGCGCAGTCGCGCCATGCGCTGGGCATCCGGCCTCATGATCAGATCCACGTAGCGCTGCCGCACCCGCGCTTCCTCGTTCATCGGCTTATGGGCCACCGGAAGTGGGCGGAGGGCCTTCGCAGCCATCGCCCAGCTATCGGCCATCACCGATAGCTCCCCCCGCTTAGAGGTGATCACCTCACCGTGGACGAAGACGGTGTCGCCGAGGTCGACGAGGTCCTTCCAGGAATCCAGGGACTCCTCGCCCACACCGGCCAGCGAGACCATCGCTTGGATCTCCGTGCCGTCCCCGGATCGGAGGGTGGCGAAACAGAGTTTGCCGGTATTCCTGGAGAAGATGACGCGTCCGGCGATGCCCACCACATCACCGGTCTGCGTATCGGGTTCGAGGGCCGGGTGTGCAGCGCGCACCTGCGCGATCGTGTGGGTGATCGGGAGACTGACCGGATAGGGATCGTGTCCGGCGGCGATGAGGTGGTCGCGCTTGGCACGACGGATGCGCGTCTGCTCGGGGAGATCGAGCTCGTCTGGCGCCTCCGTCACGTCGGCAGGCTAGTGGATGAGGAGTGGCCTAGCCTGCGGGTGTGTCCTTCCCACTCGAGCCACCACAACCGATTCAGGGAGTCATCTTCGATCTGCATTCGACGCTGATCGATCAGGGCTCTGCGGACGAGTGGCTCGATGCCGCCCTTGTGCGCGCCCCCGTGGACCTGTCCCCCCAGGAACGCAACACCCTGGTCGACTTCCTGGACCTGGTCTGGGAGAACGCACGGGTGCACGACCCGGATAGTCGACGTGATCTCGATCCGGTTCTGCATGAGCAGGTGTTCCACGCCCTCATCGATGACGGACCGGGAATCGATGGAGCACTCGCCTCGGCCCTCTACGCCACTCTGCTCGACACCTGGCATGCCTATGCCGATGCCGTCCCCACCCTGATCGAGCTCCGTTCCCTGGGCATGCGCATCGGGATCATCTCCAATGTCGGCGTCAGCATTCGCCCGGTTCTGGAGCGGGAGGGGTTACTGGAGCACGTCGATGGCGTGACGCTGTCCTGTGAAATCGGGTGCGTGAAGCCTGATGCCCGGATATTCCACGAGGCAGCGAATGCCATCGGGTGCGCACCGGCGAGTGTCCTGATGGTGGGCGACAGCGGGAAGGACGACGCCGGTGCGGCCCACATTGGGATGCGGACACTGATCCTTCCTCGTACGCGAGGCCCGGTGCACGGACTGGGTGTGGTTCCCGCGCTCGTGCGCGCGACCCGCTAGTCCAGGTTCTTCGCGAAGACCAGCCGCAGACCGATCAGCGTCAAGTCGGGTTCGTGGTGTGTGATCGTCGTCGATTCACCGATCACGATGGGAGCGAGTCCCCCGGTTGCGATGACAGCGGTGGGTTCGCCGATCTCTTCGACGATGCGGGATACCAGGCCATCGACCTGACCAGCGAATCCGTAGATCGCGCCCGATTGCAGCGCCTCGACGGTGTTCTTCCCGATCACCGAGCGGGGCTGTACGAGTTCCACCTTGCGCAGCTGCGCTGCACGACTGGCGAGCGCCTCGAGGGAAATCTCGATACCCGGGGCGAGGGCACCTCCGAGGAACTCCCCTGCTGCGGATACGACGTCGAGATTGGTGGACGTTCCGAAATCCACGACGATGCTCGGACCACCGAAGAGGTGGTGGGCGGCCAACGTATTGACGATCCTGTCCGCACCGACCTCCTTGGGGTTGTCCGTCAGGATCGCGACACCGGTCTTGGTTCCTGGCTCGACGATGACGGTGGGGATGTCCGCGTAGTAGTGGGAGAGCATGCTGCGCATCTCACGCAAGACCGCGGGCACGGTGCTGCAGAGGGCGATCCCGGTGACCTCGGAACCTCCGTCGAGGAGTCCGCGAAAGGTGAGAGCGATTTCGTCCGCTGTCGAACTCGCGTTGGTCGTGACTCGCCAGGAACGGGTCAGGTCGTCGCCGTCGAAGAGACCGAGGACGGTGTTCGTGTTGCCCACGTCGATGGCCAGCAGCATCGCCCTACCCCACCGTCTCGAGGTCCGCGCCGATGTCCAGCACCGGTGCGGAGTGTGTGAGTGCCCCGACCGCAAGGTAGTCCACGCCCGTCGCAGCGACCTCCGCGGCCGCATCCAGGGTGAGGCCCCCCGAGGCCTCGAGGCGCACGCGACCATCCACGCGCTGCACCGCTTCCCGCATCTGATCGACGGTGAAGTTGTCCAGCAGAACGAGATCCGCACCCGCGTCGACCACATCGTCGAGTTGGTCGAGGGAATCGACTTCAACCTCGACCGGGATATCCGGATACATCGCCCGCACCTGGGTGAATGCCTGCACGACACCGCCCGCAGCGATGACATGGTTGTCTTTCACCAATGCGGCATCCGCAAGGGACATCCGGTGATTGAGTCCACCCCCGCATCGGACGGCGTACTTCTCGAGAGCACGGAGGCCCGGCGTGGTCTTACGCGTGTCCCGGATCGCCGCGCGCGTTCCGGAGATCGCGTCGACCCACCGAGCGGTGAATGTGGCGATTCCACTGAGGTGGCCGAGGAGATTGAGCGCCGGACGCTCAGCGCGGAGCAGGGCGTGTGTCGAACCGACGACGCTGAGGACGCGTGAGCCGGGTGTCACGCGTTCGCCAACCTCCGACTCCCATTCGAGTCGAACATCGTCACCCCCCACCATCGCGAAGACAGCCGCGGCGACGGGAACGCCGGCCACCACCCCCGACGCCCTGCTCGCGAACACGAGACGCGACCGCTGTGAGCGCGGAACGGTAGCCATCGTCGTGACGTCGACACCTCCGTCGAGGTCCTCAGACAGTGCCCGCGCGATGACACTCTCCACGTCGAGTGGAGCGAGTCCGGCAGCGGCGAGGCGCTCGGATACGTCGGTGGAGAGACGGTAGGTGGGATACGTCACGGCACGGGCTCCCGGCTGGAGTGGAATGTTCCCGCGGCATCCATGTGCGTGATCAGGCGCGCCTGCCAGGCGGTTTCCGACACCGGGAAGTCCTCGCGCCAGTGCGAGCCGCGGGTCTCCTCGCGGAGGAGAGCGTGGCGGACCAGCACCTGTGCGATCGTCATGATGTTCGTCGTCTCCCAGTTCTCCGTCGTGGGACTCACATCTGAGGGAGCGGTTCGCACCGCCTCCGCGAGCCATGCTGCCGCACGCTGCAGTGAGGCGGCACTGCGGAGAACTCCGGCATCCTCATCCATGATGCGTTGCATGGGCCGACGCATCTGCACGGGGATCAGTACCCCGGGTGCGCCCTGTGACACCGGATCATCCGGCAGCAGCCCATCGGCGATCACCGCCGATGCGATGCGTCGAGAGAAGACGAGTCCCTCCAGCAGAGAGTTCGACGCCAGTCGATTCGCACCGTGGACGCCGGTGCAGGCCACTTCGCCGCATGCATACAGACCAGGAATCGACGATCGCCCGTCGATATCCGTACGCACACCCCCCGACACGTAGTGCTGCGCGGGGGCAACTGGAATCAGATCGGTCACCGGATCGATACCCCGGAGCCGGCAGGACTCCAGGATCGTGGGAAAGCGACGAACCCAGACATCTGCACCAAGATGGCGTCCGTCGAGCCACACATGCTCGGACCCGGTCGCGCGCATCCGTCGCATGATGGCCTTCGCCACAATGTCTCGCGGCGCCAAATCAGCCAGCGGATGCTCATCGGCCATGAACGCGACGCCCGCGTCGTCGCGGAGGACCGCCCCCTCCCCACGCACCGCCTCGGAGACGAGTGGCTGCTGACCTTGGGCATGCGGACCGAGCCACAGGACGGTGGGGTGAAACTGCACGAATTCGATATCCGCGATCGATGCACCCGCGCGCACGGCGAGGGCGACACCGTCGCCCGTGGACACGTAGGGATTCGTGGTCTGGCCGAAGACCTGACCGATCCCACCCGTGGCGAGAATCACCGCAGGGGCCAGTGCGGCACCCACCCCGTCACGTTGTCCGGTACCGATGACATGCAAGGTCACGCCCTGGGCGGAACCGTCCGCGGACCGGAGCAAATCCAACACGAGTGCGTTCTCGATCACTTCGATCTCGGGCGACGCGTGGACGGCGGCGACCAGGGCCCGACTCACCTCGCGTCCGGTCGCGTCGCCGCCCGCATGGGCAATGCGGTCCCGATGGTGTCCGCCCTCCCGCGTGAGCGCGATCGAACCGGACCGGTCGGTGTCGAACCGCGCCCCCCAGTCCATGAGTTCGCGCACCGCATGGGGACCCTCGGTGACCAGAACCTTCACGGCATCGGGATCGCAGAGGCCCGCACCGGCCACCATGGTGTCGGTCATGTGATCCTCGGGCGAGTCCTCCTCACTCAAGGCCGCCGCGATTCCACCCTGGGCCCATCGGGTGGATCCCTCGTCGATCTGCGCCTTTGTCACAAGCAGGACGCGCAATCCCAGATCGCGCAGGTGCAGCGCGGACGTCAGGCCTGCCACACCGGAACCGACGACGATGGCGTCGGCGCGTGCGGTCCAGCCCGGAGCGGGTGCGCGCAGGGGTCCGCGGATGAGAGCGTGCTCAGAGTGCACGGACATCGACCTCCCTGTTGTCCAGGAGTCGAGTGGAGCCCACGTGCCCTGCAACGAGCAGGCGACCGGCACCGGGTTCGGACATCTCAAGCAATGCAGGGCTTCGCACCACGATGTAGTCGACCACCACGTGCGAATCGAGGTTCTCCCTCGTTGCGGCGATCATGGACGCGACGGTCGGCTGTGTTGATCCCGCTTCGAGGGCGCGGGGGATGCTCGCGGCCCACGCGCGCTCGTCGGGTGGGAGGTCACGATTGCGGCTGCTCATCGCGAGCCCATCGGGTTCACGCACCGTGGGAACACCGATGATCTCGACCGGGAAGTTGAGGTCGGCGACCATCTCGCGCACGATGACCAACTGCTGATAGTCCTTTTCACCGAAGAGGGCCTCATCGGGTCGGGTGATCTGCAACAGTTTCCCCACCACGGTCGCCATACCGGTGAAATGCCCCGGCCGGGAAGCGCCTTCGAGGATCTCCGCGATCGCGCCGGGATGGATGGTGGTGCGCTCGCCGTCGGGGTACACATCGGCGGCCTCGGGCGCGTAGACGCCGCTCACACCCATCTCCTCGCACAGCCGAAGGTCGGATTCACGTGTGCGGGGATAGGCGGCGAGATCCTCGTGGGCGCCGAACTGCAGTGGGTTGACGAAGATCGTCACGACGACCTCACCACGTGGGCCCACGCGCTCACGCGCGACGCGCATCAACTGCGCATGGCCATCGTGGAGAGCACCCATCGTCATCACGACCGCCCGTCGCGCCACCGGAGTCGGAATATCCGCGCGAGTACGCCAGATGTCCATCACTCGTCCTGGGCCGCGAGGACACTGAGCAGCGCGGCCGCCTGATCGACGGTGATGAGGCCCGCACCGAGGGCGCGATCCGCAGCGAGCCGCCCCATTGCGCGATAGCTGGCAGCGACCGCGGGTTCGTCCAAGACCTCGAGATGTCGAGCCACACTTTCCGCGTCGCCGCGTGCGATCGGACCGGTCAACGCCCGATCGCGCAGTCGCAGGGCGTTATCCAAGGACGCATGCAAGAGCGGTGCGAGGATCCGTGCCGGATCGGACATCCCGGCCTTCTCCAGGAGATCCGACGCTTGGGATACCAGGGTGTTCATGAAGTTTGATGCGTAACTGAGCGCAGCGTGATATTCCACGCGAGACGACTCAGGGACCCAGATCGGCTCCCCACCGAGTTCGAGGGCGAGGGCTTCCGCGACGGAGCGGAACTCCTCCGGCGCGGTCACACCGCACGGGATACCGCTCAGTCTCTCCAGATCGAGGGACGTCCCGGTGAACGTCATGACCGGATGGATGGCCAAGGGAACACATCCCTGGGCGGGTTCGAAGACGGCGAGACCGTGGCGGCCGGATACGTGAATCAGGAATGTGCCTGGCCTGAGCACTCCGGTGCTCGCCAAGCCGCGCACGAGATCGGGAAGGACGTCGTCGGGTACCGCGATCAGGATGGCTTCCGCATCCAGGCAGATCTCCGGGACCGTGCGGATCGGCACATCGGGGAGGAGCGCCTCGGCACGGAGCCGTGACACGTCGGAGACAGCCGACACACCGGTGATGTGATGCCCTGCACGACGCCACGCAGCTCCCAGCACCGCACCGACGCGTCCCGCACCGATGATGCCGACGCGCAGCCGCGGTGGTGGCTCTGCCATGAGCGTGAGCCTACGGTGATCACATGGTGCGGCCCTTCCACACTGCCTGGGCAGAGACGGCCACCTTCTATCCACACCAGCGGTCGAGCGCACACTTTCGCACCAGCTCGCGATCCAGCGGCCGCATCGCGGACGCGCTCGCACGCATCGTGCTCGAGCAATGGAATCGACTCCGGAGACCCGAGGACTTCACCGTGACGGATGTCGGTGCCGATGACGGGCATCTACTCGATGCGATCCGGTCACGGATTCCCTCGCACGTACAACCACGGATGCGGTGGCGTGCGGTCGACTTCGTCGAAGGGGAATGTGACGCCGACTGGATCGTCGCAGACATCCGCCGCGTCGAACTTCCGCACTCTCCCGGCGTCCTCATTGCCCAGGAATTGCTCGACGACATCCCCTGCACGATCGTCGAGAACAATGAGCATGGGCACCCCTGGGTGCTCGGCATCGACGATGACGCCCTTCCGATACCCGTGGAACCTCTCCACTCGCACAATGATCTGACATGGCTGGACACGTGGTGGCCTGATGAGACTCCCTTTGCGACGCGCGAGGTAGGACTCAGCCGCGACCGCGTATGGCAGCGGCTGCGCGCGAGCGTCACCGCCGGTGTTGCAATTGCCATCGACTACGGACATGTGCGTGAGGAGCGCCGGTGCGGTCGCTGGGCCGGGGGCACCGTGCGTGGATTCCGTTCGGGACGAGTGGTGCGGCCGATTCCTGATGGCCGATGCAACATCACGGCGCATGTGGCGATGGACTCCCTCGCTGCCGCCCCCCTCCTGCGACAGTCCGAGGTGACCGGGATCGGCGGAGCGGAAGGCGACCTGCTGTGGCTGATCGATGATCGGGGGGCTTCGTGCGCCAGCTGATCGCCGGACTCGGGGTCACGCGCGACCTCGATTGCGATATCGCCATCGATCTTGGACACCACCATCCCAGCGCCCATGGTGGTTTCCAACTTGCGTTGACCGTCGATGGAGACACGATCGTTGCCGCGGAACCGCGGATCGGATTCCTCCATCGGAGTGCGGAGAAGTTGTTCGAGGCCCGCGACTACCGCCAGATCCTGATGCTGGCGAATCGGCACGACTGGCTTTCGGCATTCTCCTCGGAACTGACCGTCGCGCTCGCCGTTGAAGAGGCAACCGGGATCACGGCACCCGAGAGAGCGACGCGGCTGCGGATGATCCTCGCGGAGGCCAATCGCATCGCCGCCCACCTGCTGATGCTCGCGTTCATCGACCCGGATCTGCTGGCCGTGCGTGAGGACTGGGTTCGGTGGCAGGAACGCGCCACCGGCGGACGCGTGCATCCGATGATCACGCGGATCGGTGGCCTGGTGACTGACGTTCCAGCACAGACACTGGTGGAGGCCCGGCATAGAGCCGACCGAAGCCGCCACGCGGACGCACGGATCTCGAAGCCCGAACCATGGCACTCGCTCGCCATCGTCACGGCGGAGGCGGCGAATGCGGGCGCATCCGGCCCCGTGGGATGGGCATCGGGAATCACTGACGATCTGCGCCGCGATGAGCCCTACCTGCGCTACCGCGGAATGGATATTCCCGTGATCACTGGGCGGGGATCCGCGGCAGACCGCTATCGCATGTTGATCGATCACATTCACGTGAGTACTGAACTGATCGCGACCTGTGTGCGAGCCTGCGCAGACGTCTCCGGCGCTCCCGTCAACGTGCCGCTTCCCAAGACCCTTCGAGTCCCCGAGGGCATCACCTACGTCGCGACGGAGAATCCCTTCGGCCACCATGGTGTCTTGCTCGTCAGTAGCGGAGACAAGGTGCCGTGGCGGATGAAGTTGCGCACACCATCGTTCGCACACGTGCAGTTGCTTTCGCACGCGCTCCCGGGAACAACGCTCACCGAACTCGGCGACGCGGTGGCCTCGTTCTTCCTGGTCAGCGGGGATATCGACCGTTAGTGCTCGCGGATGTACGTCGCGAATCGAGCACGGAGGAGCGCCTCCGTCGTGGGATCGAGGTCAGCGGAGCCGAACATCTCGCGGACGGCACGCACGGTCTCGATGAAGGTTCCGCCCATCGAACCAAGATCGCCGCCCTCCCCTTCGATCGCAGCCATACCTGGCATGTGTGAGAAGAGATCGGTGAAGAAGCCGATGTCCAGGTGCTTCTCGGCGATGTGGAATGCGCGGTGACGCAATTCGTCGAATGGGAGATCCTCGAGCACCTCATCTGTCATGGTCCGACCCTACCGGCGTCGTTGTCACCCTCATCATCCTCGGGAATGCGGCACAGTCCCTCGAGCCAGAGGGCCGCACCCGCGAGCACGATCGACCCGGTGCCGGCCAGGACGGCGGAGCTGAAGGCCGATGCGCCCGCCGGGGTCGCGAGGGCGGTGACTGTCGCCACCGCGATGCCGGTGTAGATCCCCGCGACCACTGCGCCCGTCCGCGACGCGGCCATCGCGAGCGCCGCAGTGCGCGCAACGGCGATCGGGGGAACCGGAATGGATCCAGGATCCTTGCGCAACCGCGGGCGCAGGAAGAAGGTCCACGCAGCCAGGGCGATCGCCAGGAGCCAGATGGCCGTCCCCGCCAGAAGCGGTACCGGAATCGAGCGACCGGTCTGACCCGACACGATCTCGACAAGGCCCCACCCCACCGCAACACCGATGACCGCGATGGCGATGAGGAACGGGATGCGGGTCGGCTTCATGACTCGCCCACGCGCGGTCCCTCGAGCACTGTGCACCCGGCCGTATCCAGGCCTGCAACGAGGTCACGGACCGGACCGACTCCGGGAAAGACTGCATCGGACTCCGCATCGCACCACGGCACAAGGACGAAGGCACGCTCGTGGGCGCGGGGATGGGGAACCTGCAACTCGGGATCGACGGAGCGGAAGTCGTCGTAGGCGATCAAGTCGAGATCAAGCGTGCGCGGGCCCCAGTGCACATCGCGGATACGACCGTGCTCCGCCTCGATCGAGTGCAGGTCGGCGAGCAGGGTGTGGGGGTCGCGATCGGTCTCCACGATGATGACCGCGTTGATGTAGTCGGGTTGGTCTGGTCCACCCACGGGTGCGGTGCGGAACAGGTGCGATCTCCCGACGATGCGAACCCCCGGAGTGCGATCAATGCGGTGCGCGGCGCCATGCAGATGGTGCGCTGGATCATCAAGATTTGCACCGAGCGCGATCACGGCCCTACTCATGGTCGACGGATCCGCACGATCACATCGTCGAAGGGCACCGGAATGGGTGCCGAAGGCTTGTGCACGGCCACCTCGATCCAATCAATCACCTCATGTGCGAGGACATCTCCCGCGATGCGTTCGGCCATGGTCTCGATCAGATCGCAGGGATCCCCGGTGATGTGCGCATGGACCCGCTCAGCGACCGACGCGTAGTTCACGGTCTTTGCCAGATCATCACTTTCCGCAGCCGGGCGGGTAGAAACGCCGAGCACTACGTCGACGACGAACTCCTGTCCGTCTGCACGCTCGGAAGCGAGGACCCCGTGATGACCGAACCCACGAATGCCCCGGATCTCAATGGTGTCGGTCACGTCTCCCCATCCCACCTCGCGGCAACCGCGAGGGCATCGCGCGTTGTACGCACATCATGGACCCGTACGGCCCAGACACCCGCGCGGGCGCATAGAGCGCTGATCACCGCCGAGGCTGCATCGCGGCCCCGCATATCCCGCGGGGTTCCTTCGGAATCTGCGAGGAGCGCACCCAGGAATTTCTTGCGCGACGCACCGACGAGCACGCGAAAGTCCGTCGCGATCCACCGATCAAGATCCCGCAGCACGGTCCAGTTCTGCTCGACCGTCTTCGCGAACCCGATGCCGGGATCGATGATGACTGAGGACTCGCGAATACCAGCAGCAACCGCGGCGTGGGCGCAGGTCAGGGTCTCTGCGAGGACATCCGTGGCGACGGATTCATACCGCGTGAGTTCGTCCATATGAGCACTATGGCCGCGCCAGTGCATGACCACGTAGTCACATCCGAGCCCCGCAACGGTCGAATACATCGCATCATCAGCCTGACCGCCGGAAACGTCATTCACCATCGAGGCACCCGCCTCGACCGCACGCCGCGCAACCTCGGCACGCATCGTGTCGATGCTCACCCGGACTCCGGCATCGGCGAGGGCCGTGAGGACGGGGAGGACCCGATCCAACTCCTCGGATTCGGGTACGCGCTGCGCACCCGGGCGCGTGGACTCGCCACCGACGTCGACGAGATCGGCTCCCATCGCGTGCATCGCCAGGCCGTGGGCAATCGCCGTCTCGCGGTCGGCGTGCTCACCACCATCAGAGAAGGAGTCCGGGGTGACGTTGAGGACGCCGAGTACAAGGGGCGTGGCCGGCATGGCTACCGCCCGAGGATGAGTGACATCGCCTCGGCACGCGACGCAGCGGAGCTGAGCACACCACGAACCGCGCTCGTGACCGTCTTCGCACCAGGCTGGCGAACACCGCGCACAGACATGCACATATGTTCGGCCTCGATCACCACGATCGCGCCCATCGGTTCGAGAATCGACATCAGTGACTCCGCGATCCGCGTGGTCAAACGCTCCTGGACCTGCGGGCGCCGCGCGAAGACATCGACAAGTCTCGCGAGCTTCGAGAGGCCGGTGATGCGTCCATTTGCGTTCGGGATGTATCCGACGTGTGCGACACCGAAGAAGGGGAGCAGATGATGCTCACATGTCGAGTACAGGGCGATGTCCTTGACCAAGACGAGTTCGTTGTGACCGAGATCGAAGGTGGTGGTGAGCACCTCCTCGGGACGTTGGTGCAATCCACGGAACATCTCGGCATACCCGCGAGCCACCCGGGCCGGTGTGTCGCGTAGTCCATCGCGCTCGGGGTCCTCGCCGATGGCGATCAATAGATCACGGACAGCGCGCTCCACTGCGGCTGCATCGAAGGGACCCACGGCCCGGTCTGCGGGCAGTGAGACCGCGGTGATGTCCCCCATGACTAGTCGGCGACCTCGGACGCCGCGTGCCCGTTGGAGGAACTCAGCTTGGTGGGGGTGGGGATCGGCCCGCGATGATCCGGTGCACGACGGGCGGAGCCGGTCCACGCGGGTCGCGGCTGACGGAGCCGCAATGCAGTGAAGATCTCCTCGATCTCCTCTTTATCGAGGGTCTCCCGTTCGAGGAGGGCGAGGACCATGGCGTCGAGCACATCCCGGTTCTCCACGAGGACGTCGTAGGCCTCCTGGTGCGCCGCCTCAATGAATCCTCGAACCTCCGCGTCGATCGCAGCAGCCACCTCCTCGGAGTAGTCGCGGCTGTGTCCCATGTCGCGGCCAAGGAACACCTCGCCCTGCTCCTGGCCGTACTTCACGGCACCGAGCCGTTCGGTCATGCCGTACTGGGTCACCATCGCGCGGGCGACCGCCGTGGCCTTCTCGATGTCATTGGCCGCGCCCGTGGTGGGGTCGTGGAAGATCAATTCCTCCGCTGCGCGCCCACCGAGCATGTAGGCGATCTGGTTGAGCATCTGGCTGCGGGTCGTGGAGTACTTGTCCTGGTCCGGCAACACCATTGTGTAACCGAGCGCACGGCCGCGCGGCATGATCGTGATCTTGTGGACCGGATCGTTCCCGGGAAGCGCTGCCGCGACCAGAGCATGCCCGGCCTCGTGGTACGCGGTGATCTTCTTCTCTTGCTCGTCCAGGCCCCGCGTGCGCTTCTGCGGGCCGGCAATGACACGGTCGATCGCCTCGTCCATCGCCTCATCGTTGATGACGTCGAAGCCAGAACGTGCGGTGAGGAGCGCTGCCTCGTTGAGGACGTTCGCGAGGTCGGCACCGGTGAATCCAGGCGTGCGGCGCGCGACAGCCATGAGATCGACGTCGTCGCCGATCGGCTTACCTTTGGCGTGCACCTGGAGGATCTGGAATCGACCGTTCAGATCCGGCCGCTCCACCGCGATCTGGCGATCGAAGCGCCCGGGACGCAGCAGCGCAGGGTCGAGGATGTCCGGGCGGTTCGTGGCGGCGATCATGATGACGCCACCGCTGACATCGAAGCCGTCCATTTCCACGAGCATCTGGTTCAGCGTCTGCTCGCGCTCATCATGACCACCGCCGAGTCCTGCACCGCGGTGACGTCCAACCGCATCGATCTCGTCAACGAAGATGATGGCCGGCGCGTTCTGCTTGGCTTGCTCGAATAGATCGCGCACTCGGCTCGCGCCCACGCCGACGAACATCTCGACGAAGTCGGAACCTGAGATGCTGTAGAAGGGAACGCCCGCTTCACCCGCCACTGCGCGCGCCAGCAGTGTCTTGCCGGTGCCGGGGGGGCCGTAGAGCAATACGCCCTTGGGAATCTTCGCGCCGACAGCCTTGAAACGATCCGGATCGGCGAGGAAATCTTTGATCTCCGCGAGTTCCTCGACTGCCTCCTCCGCCCCCGCGACGTCGGCGAAGGTGGTCTGCGGCATGTCCTTGGTGATCACTTTCGCCTTGGACTTGCCGAAACTCATCAGTCGACCACCTCCACCCTGCATCTGACTGAAGATGAAGATCATCAGCAGGATCAGCAGTGCGAAGGGCAGAAGTGAGACGAAGAGCGTGACCAGGATGTTCTCCGAGGGCACGACGACGTTGTAGCCCCCGGGCAACTGCCCGGAGTCCGCCCGCGCCTGGAGCAGGGTCTGCAGTTCGACACCTTGACCGGTCACGTACGTGGAACGGACCTGCGAGCCATCTTTGAGGGTCAACTCGAGGATCTGGTCGCGATCGATGATCGTCGCGGTATCGACCTCATTGGACGTGATCGCGGCGACGGCCTTACTGGTGTCGATCTCCTCGGGAGCACCGATACCGGAGATGAAGCTTGACCCGATCAAGACGAATCCGACGGCCAGGGCGATCCAGAAGATCGGGCCGCGCAGGATGCGCTTCATATCCACCGTACGACGGTACTACGGTGACCGGTCCCACTCATCCGCGGCCGAGGGGGCTGTGGTCCGCCCTGCGCGAACGATCAGGAATAGACGTGCGGTGCGAGAGTCCCCACGCAGCGCAGGTTCCGGTAGCGCTGGGCATAGTCGAGGCCGTACCCGACCACGAATTCATTGGGGATGTCGAAGCCGACGTATCGAGGGAGCACCTCGACGCGCATTGCCTCGGGTTTGCGCAACAGCGTGAACACTTCCAGAGACGCGGGCCCGCGCGCGGACAGATTCTTGAGCAGCCAGCTCAGGGTGAGCCCCGAATCGACGATGTCCTCCACAATCAACACGTCGTGACCGGTGAGGTCGCGATCGAGGTCCTTCAGGATGCGCACGACACCACTCGAAGTGGTGCCCGATCCGTACGACGAGACCGCCATCCAGTCCATGTCCGCGTGGATGGTCAAGGCTCGAGCCAGATCGGCCATGACCATGATGGCGCCCTTCAGGACGCCGACCAGCAGCAGATCCTTGCCGGCGTAATCGCGATCGATCTGGGCGGCCAGCTCCGCGATTCGTGACCGGATCTCCTCCTCCGAGAGCAACACATGGTCGAGATCGGATGCGACATGCGACTGATCCACGGATCACTCCTGGTGGGTAGCGGTGCGAAGGAGCACCAGCCTTCCATAGTCGACCCGTGCCGTCACACCACCGGGAAGATCGCAGTCACCCTGTCCGTGCCAATCGGAGACGTAGGTGTCCAGCGTGCGGACGTGATCGAAGGTCAGTTCGCTGTCCCCGGATACCTGCTGGTGCATCGTGCGCAGCACCCGGGTCCGGATGGCCCGCGGCAATTCCGCGAGTGCGGCGAGCTCCGCAGACACCACGCCCCCCTCATCCTCGACAATGCGCGCAGCCTCCTGCTCTGTCCAGGCATCCAGCACATCGGCGTCGTCAGCGAGCAAAGCCGCACTGCGCGAGAGACCCTGCACCACACCGGCTCCGAGCTCGGCCGAGAGTTCCCCGAGCCATCGACGCACGCGTACCCGGCCGTAACGCGGATCGCTG
>JBJTBD010000031.1:0-12025 GCA_046091195.1 Actinomycetota bacterium | reverse complement strand
ATCCTGATCGGTATCGACCTCGGCACCACCTCCTTCAAGGCGATCGCAACCGATATCGACGGAGTCATCCTCGGTCAGGCAGGCGAGACCACGCCGTGGATCGTCGAAGAGAACGGGAACGTGCACGCAGAGATCGGTGCGTTCGTGGACGCCGCGGTACGCGTGATGGCCCAGGCGGCAGAGAGGTGCCCCGCCCCGGTCGAGGTGCTCGGGATAGGCATCACGGGGATGGCTGAGACCGGTGTGATCGTCGATGCATCCGGCACCGCGGTCACTCCTGCGATGGCGTGGTACGACCAGCGTGGCGCCGAGGAGTTCGCAGCACTTCCGCAGGAGTTTCGTGACGAGTTTCAGGCTGTCACGGGACTGGCCGCAAAGGCGGAGTGCTCATTCTCGAAGTTGTTGTGGCTCACCACCCATGGCTTCACGATCACGCCGGGGATGCGTTGGGCGAATGCCCTCGAGTATGTGGCGTATGCGCTGACCGGCGCACTCTTCACTGAACCCTCGCTGGCATCGCGCACCGGACTCCTGGATCAAGCGGCCGTTGTTCCGTGGTCGCGGACCCTGTCGATGATCGGCGCAGATGCCTCCTTCGTTCCAGACATGCGCCCGGCGGGTGTCCCCTTCGGGCGTGCGCACGAGGATGCCCCGGGCATCCTGCGCAATGCCCAGGTGACCGTTGCCGGTCATGATCACCTGGTCGGCTCCGTGGGCGCGGGCGCCATCGGAGGCGACGACCTCTACGACTCCTGCGGAACTGCGGATGTCATCCTGCGGACCCTTCCGCGCACACTCACCAACGACGAGCGCGCTTCTCTCGTGGCATCGGGGCTTAGCGCGGGGCGCCACGTTCTGCCCGAGAGCACCGCGATCCTCGGAGCTACCCGTTCGGGACTGGTCCTCGGCCGGGTCCTGTCCATGGTGGGTGCACACACCCACGAGGAACGCGCGCGCATCTCGGAAGCGTGGACTCCGGAGTGGAAGCAGAACGGAACCGTGGTGGTGTCCGAGCCCGGGAATTGGACCAACGAGGTCACGGTGCAGTTGCGGGACGACACCCGCCCCGAGGATGTCTGGTGCGCCGCCATGGACTACGTCCTCGCAGAAACTCGTGCACTGGTGCGCCCGATCACGGCAGTGGCGGGCGAGTACACGTCCGCGGTGGCCGCAGGTGGATGGGCCCATGTCCCGGGGGTAGCCCGTGGCAAGGCACATATCTTCCCTGGGTTGCAGGTGAGTGAGCATCTGCAGCCCGGTGCCCGCGGCGCCTGCCTGTTCGCCGCAGAGGCCGCGGGTCTCTCGCTCGCACACCCTGAGTTTGCCCATGCACGCACCACACATATGAAGGAGTTCATCTGATGAGTACCGGTACCGCGTCGGCGATTTCGCTCTCCGCCATCGCCGATCCCGACGGCACCTTCGCGATCATCGCGATGGATCAGCGCAACACACTGCGCCGCATGTTCAAAGCGGTGGGTGTGGATGCGACTGATGCACAGATGCGTGAAGCCAAGGTCGCCGTCGCCGGTGCTCTGACGCCTGACGCGACGGGGATTCTGCTCGATCCCACCTTCGGAGTGCCCGCGGTCACCGAGGCGGGAGCGCTTGCGCCCACCTGCGGACTTCTCGTTGCAGCGGAGCCCGCCGAGCGCGGATCGTTTAACGGCGAGCCCCGCCCGTCACGTCAGGCCGATCAAGATGCAGCGTGGGTGAAGGACATGGGCGGGCAGGCGGTCAAGTTCCTCATCATGATGAATCCGGCGCGCGTGACCAAGGCCGGGGAACCGGACCTGACAGAGGAGACCCTCCAGGTTGTGCGTGAGGTGGTCGCAGACTGTCGCGCGGTAGGGATCCCCTCGGTGATCGAGAACCTGATCTACCCGTTCCCCCCGGCGGAGTCCATGACGCCGGAGCAGCGTGCGAAGGCCATCATCGAGTCGGCTGCCCTGCTCACTGAGCTCGAACCCGACCTACTCAAGTTGGAGTACCCGGGCAGCGCCGAGGCGTGTCGGAAGCTCGCGGACACGGTCACCGTGCCCTGGGCGGTCCTGAGCGCAGGGGTGGATTTCGCCACCTTCACGGATGTGCTTAAGGTTTCGTGCGACGAAGGGGGCGCCTCAGGCTTCATCGCGGGTCGCTCCGTCTGGAAGGAAGCCATCGGAATGCAGGGTGCGGAGCAGGAGCGTTTCCTGCAGGATGTAGCCCGCCTCCGTCTGCAGGCCTGCAGGGAAGCGATCGCGGGTCGGGCCCGTCCGTGGTTCACGGTGGGACAGTAGGGAGGACAGGGACATGGCGATTCTCGAGGCGCGCGGCATCGTGCGCACCTATGGCCAGGTAGTAGCCCTCGACGAGGCCGACTTCACCGTCGAGGCGGGCGAGGTGACGGCCCTCATCGGTGACAACGGTGCGGGCAAGAGCACGATGATCAAGATCCTCTCCGGCACCGAACAACCCGAGGGCGGCACCATCCTGTTCAAGGGGAAAGAAGTCAAACTTTCGAAGCCTGCGGACGCCCGCAACCTTGGTATCGAAACGGTCTTCCAGGATCTTGCGCTCTGCCCGCACCTGGACGCGGTCAACAACCTCTATCTGGGACGGGAGGTCAAGCGCAAGGGACTCCTAGGTGCACTCGGATTCATGAACCGCAAGGAGATGAAGGAAGGCTCCGTGGGCGCGTTCAGTGAACTCGGGGCCACCGTCCGGACACTGACGGAGCCTGTGGGCTCCATGTCCGGTGGTCAAAAGCAGAGTATCGCGGTGGCTCGGTCCGCATCCTGGGCGAACCAAATCATCTTCCTCGACGAGCCCACTGCCGCACTCGGCGTTGTCCAGACCAAGAACGTGCTTGAGATGGTCAAACGTGTTCGTGACAGGGGAATCGGTGTGGTGTTCATCAGCCACTCGATGCCCGAAGTGCTTCAGGTGTCCGATCGGGTTCAGGTGATGCGCCGCGGTCGCCGTGTCGCTGTCTATAAGACGTCGGAGACATCCCTTGAGGAACTCGTCGGAACGATGACCGGTGCATTGGATGAGGAGGTCGCATGAGCGCGCAGACCGCCCTCGCCCACGAACTTCTCGACACACCGAGGATGTCTGTCTGGCGGCGACTCTCGCGCGTCCAAGCCGCGCAAATCGTGATCGTCCTCGTTGTCCTGTGCGTGATCTTCTCGATCATGGCGCCAGACGCATTCCCCACTGCCTTCAATCTCCGATCGATCATCCTGAATACATCGATCTTCGCCGTGCTCGGTGTAGGTGCAACTCTCGTCATCATCACTGCGGGTATCGATCTGTCCATCGGGTCGGTTCTCGTCTTCAGCAGTGTGATCGGTGCGCAGGTCATGGGAGCGATGGGTGCCCAAGGGTGGGGGACGGCCCTGGCCGGTGCGGCAGCATCGATCATCGCGGGATCGATCTGGGGTCTCATCAACGGTCTGCTGGTGGCGAAAGCCAAGGTTCCGGCCTTCATCGTGACGCTGGGAACCTTGGGTGCTGCACTGGGATTGGCGCAGGTGATCACCGGAGGCATCGACCTCTACGAGATACCCACCGTGCTTGTCGACACCGTCGGTTTTGGCAACGTCTTCGCTGAGGTGCCCACCCTGACGGTCATCGCCGCGGCCATCTGCGTCCTCGGCGGCATTCTGCTGCACAAGACCCGTTTCGGTCTCTACACCTACGCGGTGGGCTCCAATCCGGAAGCCTGTCGGCGGGTGGGCATCAACGTCGATCGTCAACTCATCGGGGTCTACGTCATCTCGGGAGCCACGGCGGGCATCGCCGGCATCCTGAGTGTCGCGTATTTCCAGCAGACCACCATCGGTGGTAACTCCATGACGGCTTTGACCGTCATCGCAGGCGTTGTCATTGGTGGTACCAGCCTTTTCGGAGGCATCGGTACCATCTTTGGCACGGTTATCGGACTGCTCATCCCCGTGGTGCTGCAGGCCGGCTTCATCATCATCGGGGTCCAGGCCTACTGGCAGGGCGTCGTGGTGGGAATGTTCCTGATCGGTGCTGTGTACCTGGACGGTGTACGCCGTGCACGTGCATTCAAGGGATCGGGGAAGAAGTCCAAACCCCTCCAAGTCGGAGGGCTGACCCTTCGGGGTAAAGAGAAAGAAGGTTAAAGGTGGGTAGCAAGAATCTGATCAAGCGGACCGCTGTTGCAGCTCTCGGTATCGGGGTTGTCGCCGGTCTCTCGCTTGGCGTTGCTCCTGTCGCGAATGCGGCCGGAGAGAACATCGTGTTCATCCAGGGTGTGAAGGGCGACGGCTTCTACATCACCATGGACTGTGGCGTTCGTGCCGAGGCCAAGAAGCTCGGCGCAAAGGTCACCACCGAGGGCCCGGCGAAGTTCGATGCCACCCTCCAGCGTCCGATCCTCGAGGCCGTTGTGGCCAAGAAGCCTGACGCGATCCTGATCGCCCCGAACGACGTCAAGGCGATGCAGAAGCCACTCGAGGCCGCCAAGAAGGCTGGCATCGAGATCGTCCTCGTGGACACGACTGTGAATAACCCGAAGTTCGCGGTGTCGGAGATCTCCTCCAATAACCTCGCGGGTGGCGAGCAGGCGTTCAAGGCTGTTGAGCAGCTCGTTCCCGGCGGCGGCAAGGTGATGGCGATGGGCGTGCGCCCGGGCATCAGCACCACCGACGCTCGTGACAAGGGCTTCTCGGATGCCGTGAAGGCCAGCGGTGGCAAGTACACCTTCGTTTCTCAGGAGTACTCGGAGAACGAGCCGGCCATCGCGGCTCAGAAGATGACGGCGGCTCTCGCGAAGAACAAGGACATCAAGGCGGTCTTCGCCAGCAACCTGTTCTCAGCACAGGGTGTGGCCACCGCCATCAAGCAGGCCGGTAAGGAAGGCGAGATCGTGATTATCGGCTTCGACGCCGGTCCCGACCAGGTGAAGGCCCTCAAGGATGGCACCGTCCAGGCGCTCATCGCTCAGCAGCCGTACGACATCGGCGTGCAGGGCGTGCAGCAGGCCGTTGCCAAGTTGAAGGGTGAGCCGACCGAGAAGAAGATCACGACCGGCTTCACCATCCTCACGAAGAAGAACGTCGACACCAAGGCAGGCAAGGCGGCTCAGTACCGCGCCAAGTGCTAAGGGTCTGACACACGCACTGGGGTGCAGCGGATTCTCGGGTCCGCTGCACCCCAGTTGCTTTGTCTGCCGTGAGGTGGTTGCTAGATCGGTTGTGCGGTGGGCAGCATCACGAGATCGCGGATCGTCACGTGACGCGGCTGGGTCAGCATGAACATCAGTCCGGCGGCGACGTCCTCGGACCGAATACCTGCATGGGCGGCGACCCGATCGTCAATGGACGAGTCCGACTCTGAGACGCCCCACAGTTCGTTGAGCACGATCCCGGGCGCGATCGCACCAAGGCGAACACCGGATCCAACGATCTGCTGACGTGTTGCATGCACGAAGGCCTGAACCGCGTGCTTCGTGGCGGTGTACACCGGCTCCCAGGAAATGGCCTGGTGGCCGGACACCGAGCTGGTAACGAAGATGTCACCGGTGCCCTTCGTGAGAAGGTGCGGTAGGGCGGCGTGCACCGTGTGCATGACGCCGGCGACATTCGTGGTGATCATGTGGTGGACCCGCTCATCGGGCACCTCCCACCCCTTGTCCGGAAGGTAGAGGCCGGCGTTGGGCAGGACGATGTCGAGTCCACCGTAGGTATCCAGGCAGGCCTGGACCGCCCGACGTGCCGTCGTTGCATCGGAAACATCCCCGGAGATGAGTACCGGCTCCTTCGAAAGCTCGGAGGCGGCTGTTGCGAGCCGATCGTCACTTCGACCCACGAGCACAAGTTGCACCCCGGCCGCGTCCAGACTCCGAGCGAAGGCCTTGCCGATCCCGGAGCTTGCCCCCGTGATGACAGCCCGCATTCCCTGCACTGTGGTCATCGACCCTCCGATCCATCAAGCATCCGTCTGCGGTAGTGCTCATCGGGGCGGGTTTCGATGCGCCGCGACGAGGCGGAGTCGAGATACACCGGACCACCGACGGCGAGAGCACCCTCGATGACGCTGGCCACCTTCACGCACATCTCGGTCATCGCCAGGGCCTGCTCCGGGGTGGGTGCCAGCACGAGCACACCGTGGTTGCGCAGGTAGACGACCGTGGGCGGTGCCCCTTCCTCGTCGGTGAAGTGCTGGACCTGCGTTCGTACCTCGCGCGCCAATGGAAGACCGGGATCGACGTAGGGGACGAGCAGTTGGCGTTCGCCCAGCATCACGATCTGATCAGGGAAGACCGCTCCCGCCACGAGTGCGTCCGCAGCAACCGAACACAGCAGGCGGTTTACCGCGATCGGATGGGTATGCAGGATGCACGCGGCATTGGTCGTGTCGTAGAGCACTCCATGAAGCAGCGCTTCCACGGAGGGTCGGCGACCGGACTGTCCCTCGATTACGCATGAGGCGTACGCGGCGGTGACAGCCGCATCGTCGGCAGCGGGATCGTCGAGGAGTGCGCGGATCGGTGCGCGATCGACCAAGAGCACGTCGTCGTCACCGAGGGTGGCAAGGGAACACCCGCTGGCCTTGATCCACATCGAGTCGTCACTGGCGCGCAGGGAGACGTTTCCCTCGGCGGCGATAGCCAGATGGCGCCCGGGTTCACCGGCGACCCGGCTCGTCGCGATGAGGGAGGCGAGGTCGGTCATCAGACCGCCGTGTATCCGCCGTCGACAACGATCGATTGACCCGTCAGGTACGCGGACTCGGCCGATGCCAGCAGGATCACGACTCCGACGAGATCCTCAGGTTCCCCCATGCGCCGCGCGGGGATCATGTCCTCCCACCGAACACGCAGGTCCGGATTGGCATCCATGAACTGCCGCGTCATCGCGGAGAGCGTGTACCCCGGTTCGAGTGCATTGACGCGGATGCCTCGGGTTGCCCATTCCACCGCCAGTGATTTCGCAAGCATGCTCACCGCGGCCTTCGAGGCGTGATACGACGCTTGGAATTGCGGAACGTTCACGATCTGCGCGGACATCGAGGACACCAGAATCGCGGACCCGGGACGTCCCTCCGCGAGCAGTCGGCGGCCGAAGGACTGGCAGGCGAAGAAGGTGCCGTTCAGATTGATATCGAGGACGCGTTGCCACTCCTCGGGGGTGACATCGATGGAGTCACCCCACTGGGTGATTCCCGCGCTCGTGACGAGGATGTCCGCGGTGCCCGCTGCCGTGGCCAGGGACGTGAAGGCGGAATCGAGTGCCGCGGCGTCCGTGACGTCCGCCACGACTCCCGCCGCCGTGACACCGTGTGTGTCGATGATCTTTTGTGCGGAGTCGGTGACGTCGTCCAGGATGTCGATGAGTCCGATACGTGCACCCTCTGCGGCAAGAGCATTCGCCAGCGTGTAGCCGATACCGCGGCTACCCCCGGTGATGACCGCGGTCATTCCCGCACAACGCATCGCTACTCCTCCTGGCCGTGAGCCTAATGTCACGCGGATTCAGTGAGCCGCTCGGCGTAACGTCGCCAGACGTCGTTGTTCCCGCTGGGGGTGTACTCCCGAATCTCGGGAAGTGCACCGATGGCGCGTCGCGCTTCCTCCAACGACGCGATGGTGCCCAACGCCCGCCACTGGACGAGGGCGTTCCCCAATGCGGTTGCCTCCGTCGGCCCGGCAATGACCCGCATATTCGTTGCGTCGGCCAACCACTGCATCACGGGCGCAAGGCGACTCGCGCCTCCCACGACGTGCAGGACATCGCGTGGGCCACCCAACAATGTGGTGATCTGCCGGGCACGTTCGGCAACACGCGCCACCAGGGACTCCAGCAGTATTCGGGTGAGACCGCCGCGGGTGCCATCCCAGGTACCCCGAATATGCGGTGCCAGGGTCTCGGGGGACTGACCGGGTGCGGCGAGTTGCGGTGTATCGACGTCGAGGATCCCCGAGAAGGCCGGGGACTGCGTCGCGGCCTCGATGAGGTCGAGCACGGACGGTGCCACCCCGTCGGTCTCCCCCCAGGCGCGTCGACACTCCTCCAACAGCCACATGCCCGTGACGTTGCGGAGGACCCGCACCGTTCCCTCCACACCGAGTTCGTGCGTCACGTTCAGTTCGCGCGCGGCATCGGTGGGGAGGACGTCGACGCATTCCGCGCCGATGAGAGCCCACGTGCCGAGGGACAGGACGAGCGCGGTGTCACGGTTCGCGATGGGAGTCCCGGCGTAGGCGCTGGCAGTGTCATGTGCTCCGACGCTGATGTGCGGCATCCCGCGGAGGCCTGGGAGCAGTGCGGGCCCCCGGATCGTGCCCGGCTCGTCGGGCCGGAGGAATGCCGAACGTGGCACGCCGACGGCATCGAGGACCTCCCCCGACCACTCGCGACTTCCCGTGGCCACCATGGAGGAGGTCGAAGCGTGGGTGACGTCGGTGCCCGCAACACCGGTGATCAGGTAGGCGAGGAGGTCGGGGATCGACAGGAAGGTTGAGCCTTCGACCAATCGTTGGGGCTCGTCGACGGCGATCTGGTAGATGGTGTTGATCGCCATGCGTTGGATACCGCAGAGTGAGTAGAGCCGATTCCAGGGGAGTGTCGCCTCGACCAGCCCGATTCCCCGTTCGTTGATGGGGTCGCGATACGCGCGCACCGGGCCCAGGGGTACCCCGTCGCGGATCACGCCGTAGTCGACGCCCCAGGAGTCCACCCCGAAGGAGGAGGCCCCGCGCTCGGCCGCGGTCTCCAGCCCGGCGGTCGCGGACGCGAGCAGCCCGGCCGCATCCCACACCCATCGGCCGTCCCGCTGCTGCGGGTGGTTGGGGAAGCGGGTGATCTCGTCGAGGGTCACCGTGCCGTCGCGATAATCCACGAGCACGACACGGCCGCTGGTGGCACCCAGGTCGACGGCGGCGACCGTCGTCATCGTTGCCTCCTTCACTGGCGAACCCTCGGGGCCCATCCTGATGGACCTCGGTACCCTCCACTCCCGAAACCAGGAATCGAGATGACAGACGACGCCCGCTACGACATCACCGCCATCCAGGAGCGATGGCTGCCGGTGTGGGACGAGCTGGCGCCCTTCCGGTCGGGCCGACCCGATGACCCTCGACCGAAGAAGTACGTGCTGGACATGTTCCCCTATCCGTCCGGTGACCTGCATATGGGCCATGCCGAGGCGTACGCCCTCGGCGACGTGATCGCCCGCTACTGGGTGCAGCGTGGTTTCAACGTGATGCACCCGATCGGCTGGGATGCATTCGGGCTCCCCGCCGAGAACGCGGCGATCAAGCGCGGGGAGAGCCCGGCGCTTTGGACGTACGACAACATCGCCCAGCAGAAATCGTCGATGCGTCGATACGCCTGCTCCTTCGATTGGGATCGCGTCCTCAACACGTGCGATCCCGAGTACTACAGATGGAATCAGTGGTTCTTCCTGCAGATGTATGAGCGTGGTCTGGCATATCGGAAGGACAGCAACGTCAACTGGTGCCCGGAGTGCCAGACCGTGCTGGCGAACGAGCAGGTCGTGGCTGGTCTCTGTGAGCGATGCGATACGCAGGTCACCAAGAAGAAGCTCACCCAGTGGTACCTGCGCATCACCGACTACGCCGACCGCCTCCTCGATGACATGGCACAACTCGAGGGCCAGTGGCCGGAGAAAGTTCTCTTGATGCAGCGCAACTGGATCGGTCGATCCACGGGCGCTGAGGTCGAGTTCGTGATCGAAGGTCGCGATTCACCGGTGACGGTGTACACCACGCGCCCCGACACTCTCTACGGCGCCACGTTCTTCGTCATCGCCGCAGACTCCGACCTCGCGATGGAGCTGGCGATGGGAACGCCAGCGGAGGCCGAGTTCCTCGCGTACCTCGACACCGTGAAGCAGACGTCGGAGATGGATCGGTTGGATAACAGCCGCGACAAGACGGGTGTCTTCCTGCAGCGCTACGCCATCAACCCCGTCAACGGTGAGCGGATCCCGGTCTGGGCATCCGATTACGTCCTGGCCGACTACGGCACCGGCGCGATCATGGCCGTGCCCGCGCACGATCAACGCGACCTCGACTTTGCTCGCACCTTCGGTCTCCCCGTGCGCGTGGTGGTGGAGGCGGGCGAGGACCCGCTGGTCACCGGCATCGCCACCGCCGACGACGGCCCGCACGTGAACTCCGGACCCCTCGACGGCTTGGACAGGGCCGCTGCGATCGCCCGGATCCTCGAGGTCCTGCAGGAGCGCGGTACTGGTCGCCCTTCCGTGAACTACCGGCTCCGCGACTGGCTGATCTCGCGCCAGCGCTACTGGGGGACGCCGATCCCGATCATCCACTGCCCGGCGTGCGGCGAGGTCCCGGTGCCGCTCGATCAGTTGCCGGTGGAACTCCCGCTGGCTGAGGGCCTCGACCTGAAGCCCAAGGGGGCGTCGCCGCTCGGCGCGGCGGTCGCGTGGGCGAGCGTGCCGTGCCCCACGTGCAGTGGGCCCGCGACGCGCGACCCGGACACGATGGACACGTTCGTCGATTCGAGCTGGTACTACCTCCGCTACGTCGATCCGCACGACGCGACCGCAGCCTTCGATCCGGCGAGGGTGCGCGAGTGGTTGCCCGTCGACCAGTACGTGGGCGGTGTGACGCACGCGATCCTTCACCTGCTCTATAGCCGGTTCTTTACGAAAGTGCTCTACGACATGGGTCTGGTGGATTTCACAGAGCCCTTCACCCGCTTGCTCAATCAGGGCATGGTGGTGATGAACGGTTCGGCGATGAGCAAGTCGCGGGGCAACCTCGTCCGCCTCTCGGACGAACTCTCCGAGCACGGGGTCGACGCAGTGCGGTTGACGATGGTGTTCGCCGGACCACCGGAAGATGACGTGGATTGGGCCGATGTCTCACCCGCGGGCTCGCATAAGTTCCTGGCGCGCGCGTGGCGGTTGAGTGGCGACGTCACATCACCCGTGGGCGTCGATCCGCGCACCGGTGACCATGCGCTGCGCCAGGCCACGCACCGCGCCCTTCACGATGCATCTCTTGCTGTGGAGACCTTCCGATTCAACGTTGCGGTGGCACGCATCATGGAGTTGGTCAACGTCACGCGTAAAGCCATCGACTCCGGATGTGGTCCGGCGGATCCGGCTGTGCGCGAGGCGGTGGAGGCGATCGCGATCATGCTCTCGCTGTCGGCCCCGTACACGGCCGAGGACATGTGGTCCCGTCTGGGCCACCAGCCCTCCGTCGCACTCGCCGGATGGCCCGAGGTCGATCCTGCGTTGCTCGTCCAGGACACGGTGACGTGCGTCGTCCAGGTGGCGGGGAAGGTCAAGGAGCGGCTCGACGTGCCGCCCGATATCAGCGAGGACGCGCTGCGTGAGCTGGCGCTCGCCTCGGACCCTGTTGTGCGAGCCATCGGTGACGCCGGGGTGAAGGTCGTCATCGTGCGGCCACCGAAGCTCGTCAACATCGTGCCCAACTGAGTACCAGCCCGTACGCTGCTGAGATGCCGCGCACGCTGGTGGTCACGGACAGCACGGCGTATCTTCCTGAAGGCTGGGCCACCGACCTCGGTGTCACCGTGGTGCCCGTGCAGGTGATCATCAATGGACGTAGTTTCGACGAGACGGACAGTTCCCAAGCTCGGGATGTCGTCGAAGCCTTGGTCGCGATGGAACCGGTGACCACATCGCGGCCGTCACCGCAGCGATTCACCGACGTCTTCGAGTCCGCATCCGCCGCAGGATTCGATCACGTCGTCGTGGTCACACTCTCTGCCGCTCTGTCGGGGACGTGGGAGTCGGCGTCCCTCGCCGCACAGACCGCCGCTCTCCCTGTCACGGTCATCGACTCCCAGCAGATCGCGATGGGTATGGGTTGGAAGGTCGTCGCTGCGGCCCGGTGCCGGGATGCGGGCGGCTCGCCGAGCGAGATCGCCGACGCTGTGGCTGGCACGGAGGTGCACACCTTTTTCTCTGTGCACACCCTGGAGTACCTGCGTCGCGGTGGGCGCGTGGGCAACCTCTCCGCCCGTGTGGGTGCCGCCCTGCAGGTCAA